>NZ_JAMXOT010000160.1 GCF_024220515.1 Oscillatoria sp. HE19RPO | reverse complement strand
CCCCTGGGGCGCAAGCATTGCGCCCCTACATTGACTTCGTTGAGCATTCACTACGAACGAACGTTTTGGAGATTTTATTTTTTGGAGTTCCCCTAAGGGGAGAGGGAGAATAAGAAAATTTTTTTGATTGCTGAGAGGGAGAATAAGAAAATTTTTTTATTGCTCTTAAGGTAAGGGGAGAATTTCCCTCTTTCTCCCCCTTCCCTAAAAGGGAAGGGGGCTGGGGGGTTAGGTCTCTTTTGATTCTTGAGATGCTCCCACTCCTCAATTGTCTAAAAATCAGGACTTAGACAGGCTATCTCCAGGGGAATTTTAATGAAGGGATGGTCCTAATCAACTTCTGAGATAGAGCGAGGGATTTGAATCGAGAAAGTCGAACCTTCATTTAGCTGACTTTTGACGGAAATCGTCCCCTTCATCAGGCGAACTAAAGAGTCACTCAGTGCCAACCCTAAGCCAGTCCCGGAATATTCGCGAGTGGTGGTTTGATCGCCTTGGCGGAAGGCTTCAAAAATATGATTAAGCTGTTCAGGAGGGATGCCGATGCCGGTATCCTTGACCAGAATTTCCACCCAGTCGGGGGAGGGACTGGAGACTAAAACTTCCACCCCGCCCGAGGTTGTAAACTTAATCGCATTGGAAATCAAATTGGTAACCACCTGTCGCAAGCGTAAGCGATCGCCCACAACCCGGGGATTATCCAAAGTGGAATTAAACTGCAACGTTAAATTCTTATGTTGGGCAAACAGTCGCAATTCCTCACAGGTGGCACTGACTAATAAATCGACTTCAAACTCTTCTAGCTTCAGTTCAGAATGACCCGCCTCAATTTTAGACAAGTCGAGGATATCATCAATTAAAGCGAGCAAGTGCTTACCATTATTGAGGATTCGCTCCACCATTTGTTTTTGCTGAGGCGGCAAGGGATGGCGGCGTCCACGCAACAGGACCTGAGAAAAGCCGAGAATTGAATTCATCGGAGTCCGCAGTTCGTGAGACATGGTGGCTAAAAACTCAGACTTGAGGCGAGATGCCTCCCGGAGTTGGCCGTTTTGACGTTCAATCTGCTGACGTTTCGCCTCTAGTTCCTGATTTTGACAAGCCAGAGTATGATTTTGAGCTTGTAACAGTTGATCGCGCTCCTCTAAAATTTCGATAGAGCGGGCATTGTTAATGGCGATCGCCGCTTGTTCCCCCACCGCCGTGACCATTTGACGGAGGTCCTCTACCTCAAACGCCGCCAAATCTTCCCAATTGCCCACAGCGAGTACCCCCAAGCGCCCTGCACGCGCCGACTCAATCGGCACCGCATACACACAAGCCGGTAACTCCCCAGGGAGAATTTCGGTCTCGGAATCCGTAGTCAGACCATCGAGAGAATGGCATCGCAACAGAGACTGACCTGTAGCAAACACCTCAGACAGTAAAGAATCCTTGGTTTTCAAAGGAATTCCGATGGGTAAATTTTGGGTCCCAGTGCCTGCCGTCGCCATTAATTCCAGGCGGTCCTGGGGGCGATCGTGAAGCACAATCAGACAGAACTGGGCCTTGGGGATAGCCTCGCAGACGGCTTCTACCATCAGTTGTAACAACCGGGGTAAATCCGCAATCCGCTGGTTGAGCAAATTGGCAAACTGTTGGAGAGTCCGCAACTGCCGTTGCCGTTCACCTAAAATGCAGACCGTCTTGCGAAGGCTTTCTCCAGTCTCGCGAGCTTCCCGGTAGAGGATAGCCTTTTCCAGGGTCATGGCACCGCGACGGACCAAATCTTCAACCAGAGACAGGTCACTTTGGCTATAAGTCGCATCCTCTTCTAAACGAAGACGACGAGAACTCGGCTGATTGCCACGCACCAGGAGAATGGAGCCAAAAGTGCGATCGCCGAAGCAAATCGGCAACCAGAGAAACGCCTGAACATCAAGCGATCGCAACAATTCCAGATGTTCTGGATCCTGAGCGACTGCGGCCAGTTCATCATCCGTAATCCCAAAACAAAACTCCGTCCCATTCTGCCGTTCTCCCCAGTCTGAGCGCGACTGGGAACGGCGCATCTCGTTCAGTTGTTGCAAATAGCTGTAGCGACCACCGCCATCAACCGGGTAGCGATTTTGTAAGGCCCAAACCGTCGATTGCTTCGAGGGGTCCAAACAAGCCACGGTCACACAACGATAGTCTCCGTCCGAGGACCCCAGGGGTCTAGTGCCAGTTTCCATGACATTAATCGCGCACCAATCGGCAAACCGAGGCACCAGCAGTCTCGCCAAATTCTCCAGGGTCGTTTGGTAATCCAAGGATGCCGTAAGTAGGGTAGTCGCTTCCGCTAAAAAGGAGCGGGATTCAGCAATGCGCTGGCGTTCCGCACTCAGGAGGGTCTTCGCCGCCTCCGCCACTTTGCGGGCTAACTGTTCGCGCAGGAGCAATTCATCTTTGAGTTGTCTTGCGTTTTCGAGTTCCAGACTTTGCTTGCGGACTAAGCGCTCTAGGTCATGATTGACCAGGGCAACTTTTTCTTCCTTCTCCTTGCGCGGGGTAATATCGCGGGAAACGGCGATCGCTTCCGATTCCCTCCCTAACTCAGGGTTATGGGCCGATCCCACAGTCGTTTCCAACCAAATATAGGTCCCATCTTTGCACCGATGGCGATAGGTCACCCGATCGCTTGGGGATTCCCGAGTTAAGCGAGCAAAAAAGCGGTTCACGGTCGTCACATCCTCGGGATGAACGAACCCATAAATACTTTGACCCACCAGTTCCTCGGGTTCATATCCCAACAGGGAACGACTAGCGCTAGAGGCATAGAGATAAAGTCCCTCGGGACTATGGCGAGCAATTAAGTCCTGGGACTGTTCGACCATGAACTGATATTTGGGGTCATTGAGTTCCCTCGGATAGTCTTGAGCTTCTGTCAAATTGTCAATCTCCTGGAGATAGACAATCACCGTACAAGGATGGCGCTCCTCCTGGTCAAAATCGGTATCAAATAAGGGCTGGAGGTTGAGGGAGACCCAGGTGAGGGTGTCATCGGGTTGGTAAATTCCTAGGATGATATTCCATTGCGGTTCTCCCGTCTCGAACGTCATGGCGACGGGATGGCGATCGCCTTCCACGGGTGAACCGTCGAGGAAAATGCTGGAATAGCCAGCATCTTGATAAAAGCGTCCGATCAACTCCCGAACGTTTAAGCCTAAAATTCGTTCGGCACTGGGATTGCAGGTGGTGAGAATCCCATCGGCATCATAAATCAGAACCCCTTCGTCCCCAGGGGTGTTGTCGGACCCTTGAGGCTCACCCGGTCCTTCACTAAGGGTCGGTTCTGACCTGTTTCCAGGGGAATTACCCCGTTCCATCTCTGTGCGGTAGTGAATGCTATCGTGCAGGCGCTCCCTATCTCTACCGGGATAGTTTTTCTGGACCCTTGGATTCTCCTGAGTTGGGTTCTCCTGGGGGTCTGGAGAGTTTTGGGGAGAGGGTGAGGCTCCAAAATATGAGGAAACGCTCTGTGAGCAATCCTCTGGGGTGGGTTGGCGGTGCTGGTTCAAAGCGAGCGTTTCACTCCCATCCAGAAGCAAAGATTTTCCTGTCCGGTTCTGGGATGGAGAGAAATGAGTCTCCTTGACAGAGCTGGATAAGAAGGAAGAAGCGGGTTTCTCCCTTGTGGGTTGCTCGGATGCGGAGGCAGCGGAAGAGCGATCGCGATGGGATTGGCTATGGCGATCGGTCTTTTCGGCTCCAGTGACGAGGTGGGTGCGGTTCTGGGATGAGGGTTCTGGGCGATCGCCGGAGGTATTTCCCGGGTCATCGGTTGAGTGTTCCCAGCATTCGGGAGACAGCTTTTCCAGGGTTTCTGATGCTTGCTGAAGCATTCCTTCTAGCAAACCTAGCTCATAGGCATTCAAAGCCGATCGCCCTTCAGGGACGACAAATAGCAGTCCCACCTTTTGAGCATCGCCTTTCCCAATCACCGGAAATAACAGCACAGACCCCAGTTCGGTGACCGGGACTGGACAGTTTTCCTCTTCTGGTAAGGCAATGGACCATACCACCGCTTCCGGGGAAGGCGATCGCCAAGTCCGATCCGGGAAGGCTTTCAGCAGTAGGCTTTCTAACCGTTCCCACAGGGAATCAGCCAAGAGGCGATGGCAATTCATCACCCCTTGCAATTCCCCTGACTGGTCCCAAATAAGACCGGCGATATGATAGGGGGTAATTAAATTTAGGGTTTGGAAGAGTTGGGCGAAATCCTTTTCATTTTCTAGGGGGGACAGTCGTTGAGTCTCCAAGTCTTCATCATCCAGGGATTCCGGTGCCCTGGACTGGGGTGAGGTAGGGAGATTCGCAGGGAGTTGGCGATCGCGTTCGCTCAGTTGAGCATTGAGCAGACGAACTTCTTCCTGAGTTTCTGCATAGAGGCTAAAACAGGCTTGTTCGCGCTGTTTGCGTTTTGTAATATCCCGCATCAGGGTCACCGCCCCTAATTTGATGCCTCCGGGGTTAAAAATCGGATGACTATTAGCCAGCATGATCCGGGGTTTTCCCGTTTTAGGCGTGACTACTAATTCTTTTTCTGATGGCGTTTCCGTCTGTAAGGCTTCCCATAGGGGCAACGTTTCCGGGGACGTGGATCTGGGTTTTACAGCCCCAAGATTGTTCTGGGAATTACCGATAGAAACCCCCCTCCCTGAACCGGAGGGGGCGGATGTCCCTGAGAGTTTTTCCCCGGTTGGACAGGATTCTGGGGTGTTCTGCGGGGGATTCTGTTCTGCTAATCCATATAATTCTTGGGCTGCTTGATTAACAATTTGGATGCTTCCATTGGCATCCCCAGCAATAATCGCCTCTGAACAAGAGGCAATGAGATTTTCTAGGAATTCTTGTTTTTCTTGGAGTTGGAGTTGGGTTTGCTTGAGGCGATCGATATCTGTAAACGTTCCCTGCCATCCCACCACTTCGCCCTTGTTACCCCCAAGGGGAAGGGCTTGGACGAGCATCCATCGATAGATACCGTCGCTTCCTAATAAGCGCAGTTCCATTTCACAAACCGAAACCCCTAAGCGTTTTTGGGTGAGCTCAGTAGGGGTGTCTTGGGGGGATAATACAAGGTGCCAAAGGGGTCTATCTTCCGGGTGGATGGCTTGTAAAAAGCCCCCGGCCAAGGAAACCTCCGGGTTCATCCCCGTATAGATTTGCCAGGTCGGGTTTAATTCAGTGATGGTCCCGATCGCATCGGCTTTCCACAAGATTTGTCCCCCCAGGCCAATCGCTGAAGCTGCTTCCCGCATGGGTAAATCGTTTACCGAGGGTTGCTGCGGTGGGTTGAAAGGGGTTAAATAGTGGCGAGGTCTTCGATTATTAAATTGAGGATTGGTAGGGTTATTCATTTGGCTTGACTCCATCCCGATAGTCATAAAAATTTATCAATTGTGGGTCTATTTGAGGGCTTGGGTGATAGTTTCATCGGAATTGAACTGTGGCTTTTCAGGGTTTTAAAGATAAAATTAAGGAAAGTTATCGCCCGTTAAAATAAAATGTTTTGAGCGAGAGAAAACCTGGGTAGGGCAAGGGGAATATCATACATGAATTGAGGTCAATTCATCCCCAGAGTATCAATCTGTTTAAAGCGTTGACCAGTCCTTTAGGCGGATTTGATAAAATCTTAAGATAAACGTTATAATTGCCCAAGAACCTCTTTCGCAAGGGTCTTTAAGGACATTGACTCGGAACAGTCGGCGGGAGGTGCTATCAGGAAGAAGGGGCAGGAAAAGCTCAGACCTAGGGAAAGTTTTGCCCCCACTACTTGTTCTGAGAACCCCCGAATCCTACTGCCAGTAAAGGGAAAAGGTGCGGTGGCGATCGCCCGGGGAGATTCGGGCATCCTTGGCGGATGACATCGAACCCCCCAAGGATCGCCACCGGCTCGAAAACAGGAATCTTTTGAAGGAGGGATTAAGACTGTACTTCCCGCGATCGATATAAATGGCCGCCCTGGGGATAAAAATCGAGCAGTTACTCGGAACATCTCAATGGTCCAATTAGCCAGGACCCTCCAGAAAGTTGATAAAATAATAAAGTTTAGAGACCTCCGTTACAGCAATTTTGGAATCCCTTCTCCATTGCAACTTAAATAATTTAATGGCGATGCTTAACACCAAAAAGGACTCAATAACTATAGTGTTAGATAATATAAATGTATCTCGATCGGATACTGACTACCTCTATCAATAGGTGGAATTCGCTCTAGGAAACGAATTCATGGGGTCGGACTAGAATCAAGGTATTCCTTGAACCGAATCAAGGAACCCCAGGGATGAGGGCTAAGGGAACACGGAGTTTTCCCCTTCAATCCAGGCCAGTTCCTAGAGTGGAACGGCAATCATTTGGAAACCCCATGGGTTCTTTCCCTCGGGGCCGATCTCCACGGGGATACCCAGAGCCTATTGAGCTATTGAGAAGGGGAATTTTGGCAAGAATCAGCAGGGGGAAACGACCCGCCAGGGAAAAGGTCCCCAGAGTGGGAAGCACTTTGATAAACTGGTTTGAGAGACCTCCTCTGTACGGGCATCCGATTGATTTTGACCATTTGGGTCATCACAAACGTGGCCCAATATTGTTAAACTTTTGTTTTCCCTTGTGGAAAGTGATATCCAAAGTCAGCACCCTTACTGACTGGAAGGGGCTTCGGATAACCATCCGGACTAAAATGCACCAAGAGTGCCAATCACGCCGTTCCTGAGTACAGTATTGAAGAATACGCCCTAGGACGCCGGTACAGTATTGGTTAGAAACCAGGTTTTTCAGAAAAATTTTGCCCTGAAAGGACCCAATAAAGGCCCAAAAACCTGGTTTCTTGTCCCTGGGATCTAAAACTGTAGCAATGCCCGAGTTTAGCAGACATGGGAGGGAGTCGCGGTGTTTGAAGTGGCAGATACGGGTTTCGGAGCGTTCCCGGGATGAGATCCCTGAAAAAAACTCTCCAACTTCTCGCTGTAAACGACGGGGTTGAGACCCTTTTTAATAGATGAGTGAAATTCGCGTTGCTTTAGTTGAAGACCATGACCTGACTCGGATAGGAATCCGAACGGCTTTGCAACAATCTGATGGAATCGTCGTTGTCGGGGATGCTGCCAACGGCACCTCGGGATTGAAATTGCTGATGGATACAAAGCCGGATATTGGGATTGTTGATATTGGATTACCGGATATTGATGGAATTGAAGTGACCCAGCGACTGCAACAAGCACAAGCGGCGCAAGGGCACAATCCCAAAACTAAAATCTTGATCTTGACCTTTCAGGATAATGAAGATGCGGTTCTGGCTGCATTTGCTGCCGGTGCGGATTCTTACTGTATGAAGGATATTAGCTTTGAGGAATTGCTGGGAGTGGTTCGCCTCACCTATGAAGGTAACTCCTGGATTGATCCGGCGATCGCCGGAATTGTCCTCAAGCAAGCCCGCTCGACGAATACCCAACCCACCCTAGGTTCTCAGAAGAAAGAAACGGTCACGATTAAGGCTCCGGAACCGGAATATAGCCAGATTATCGAAGCCTATCCTCTGACGGAACGAGAACTAGAAGTTTTAGAACTGATTGTTCAAGGATACAATAACGCTGAAATTTCCGAAAAGCTGTACATCACCGTGGGTACGGTGAAAACGCACGTTCGGAATATATTAAACAAGCTCTGTGCGAATGACCGCACCCAAGCCGCAGTTTTGGCATTGCGCTCTGGATTAGTGGGATAATTGTAGGGGTTAGGGGTGGCTAGGGAGGGATTTGAGGCTGAGGAATCGGGAGTGTTTCTGCGATCGCCTTTGGTTTTTTAGAGAACCGGCAATCCCCGAATCGATCTACCTTTGGATAGAGGTATAGCTCCCCTGGGGTCTAGTAAGCTAAAGATATTCCTCAGTCAAGAACTAGATAGTTTTAATCTTCGGAATATCGCGGCTAAACTGCCTCAACTTGGGCAGGGCGATCGCCAATGCCTTTGAAGCCAGAGGGTACTTGATTCATATCAAGTCTTCCATCTCCCCCTTTCTAGGCCAAAGCTAACCCGCAGTGCTTCTCTTGGGGAACAGTCCCGAAAAGTGGCAGATTGATTGTCAGCCCCTAAATTCGTAAATTTTTCTCCGTCCCGGGAGGGAGAAATCCGACAGTCAACTGATGCCCATTGGCAGGGTCTAAAACTCCTGGACCCCCATTCCCCAGCTCAGTAAATCGGTAAAACTCGATAACTTTTCGGGATTGATTAACAGGGTTTAGTTAGCGAGTGAGCTATCTAAACCCTATTTTAATAAAACCCTATCCCCCCTGGACTCCAACCGGGCAGATCGGGACGAGTTCTCCATAAATTATCCCATTTATTATTAAACCGAGTTGTTCCGATGAAGACTGCTTAAATTAAACAAATCATAAAAAATTTTTTACTAAAAACAAGGACCAAAAATGGTAAAAATCAAGCAACTATTTAGGCTGTTAAAACTGTCATTTTCCGAATGGCAGAAAGATAATGCAGGGCGATTGGCTGCCGCATTGTCTTATTATACCATTTTCTCCTTAGCGCCGATCTTAATTATTGCGATCGCCGTAGCTGGAGTCATCTTTGGTCAAGAAGCCGCCCAAGGTGAAATTGTCCGGCAACTTCAAGGGACCATCGGCACCGAAGGCGCAGAAATCATCGAAACCATGATTGAAAATACCCGGGAAACCGGGTCGGGTATTTGGGCAACCCTAATCAGTGTGGGTATCCTGCTATTTGGGGCCACGGGACTGTTTAACCAACTCCAGGGTTCTCTCAATACGATATGGAACGTCAAACCCAAACCGGGACGGGGGATAAAAGGAATTATCCAAGACCGCTTTTTATCCTTTGCCATGATTCTCACCATCGGGTTTTTACTGCTAGTGTCCCTCATCCTCAGTGCCGCCTTAGCTGCATTTGGAAACTACTTTAGCCATCTGGTTCCAGATATGCTGATGGGACTGTGGCAAGTGTTAGATTTCTTGCTCTCCTTTGGGGTGATTACGGTCTTGTTTGCCATGATTTATAAAGTCTTACCCGATGTCAAAATTGGTTGGTCTGATGTCTGGCTAGGGGCGATCGTTACCGCCTTACTCTTTGTCGTGGGTAAAACTTTAATTGGCTTGTATTTAGGGAATAGTACCGTTGGATCGACCTACGGTGCAGCGGGTTCTTTAGTCGTTTTATTGTTGTGGGTTAACTTTTCGGCGCAAATTTTATTTTTTGGGGCCGAGTTTACCCAGGTTTATGCCAACCGATATGGATCCCGCATCGTTCCCACGGAAAATGCGATCGCCGTTGGGGATGAACACACCCATCCCAGTTAAAAAAAAGGGTCGTCAAAAATTGCATCGGTTAATTCTAGGGGCTATCCCCTATGGGTTTTGCACTTGAACTCCTCTAATAAACGGAGACAGGGAAAGGATTTTCTCAATCTCTCTATCAATAGGAGTAGAGGGAAACTTACTCCTATTGATAGTTTAATTCAGCGGGGTTTACCGGATAAGCTGAAAGAGACTAAATAAAAGATTGAGGAAATACTCATGGATAGACAAAAAATGGATAACAAAGAAACCGTTAACAAGAACGCCACGGAACCTGTAAAAGAAACGGTGCATTATGACCGCGAAATGGTTCCGGCAGAAGTGGCAGCGCGCAAAGAGCGTGAGGGTAACAAGTTTATGAAAGCTCCCTCTAACGCCGATGAACCCCATGAAAATCCGGATCATACCCGGGATGGCTTCACCGTAGACCAAGAAGGGTTGGTGAATAACTATGCGATCGAACCCGAAATGTATGTGAATGAGCCCGGTGACTTGCGCGAAAAAGAAGAAGCCCTCAAAGCGGAACGTACTCGCGAATATAACGAAGTCCATCACAATGACGAGGACGGCAATCTGACGATGGAAGCCGATCGCCGTGGAAAAGGTCCAGGCATCATTTAAGTCGCAACGGGGAAACATCCGTTTCCCCCCCCCCAATTTATACTCTAAACTTTTCAAAACCCCAGTCAATCAGTCTAATCATTAGAGGAATTAAGAATGACAGCTACCCTAGGAATGTCTGCCAAAAGCCAAAATCCGATCGGCGTCAATATCGGGATTGACGACAACACCCGGGAAGAAATTGCTCAAGGGTTATCCCGCGTGTTGGCGGATAGCTATACCCTTTATCTAAAAACTCATAATTTTCACTGGAACGTCACGGGACCCCTATTTAGCACCCTGCATCTCATGTTTGAGGAGCAGTACCAAGAATTAGCCCTGGCTGTAGATGAAATTGCCGAGCGGATTCGGGCTTTGGGGTTTCCGGCTCCTGCTACTTATGGGAAGTTTTCTAACCTGACTTCGATTCAAGAAAATGAGGGAATTCCCGAGGCGGAAGAAATGATTCGCTTGTTAGTCCAGGGGCAAGAAACCGTGGTCCGCACCTCCCGGGAAATGCTGCCTCTTTTAGAGAAAGCCAATGATCAACCCACCTTGGATTTGCTGACCAAACGGATGCAAATTCATGAGAAAAATGCTTGGATGCTTCGCAGTATGTTAGCGGGTTAATTACCCCTAGTCAGCAGGTCGAAGAGTCTAGACAATGGCATGGGCCTGCTCTCCATCTAAAACATCATCGTTGCAGGATGAGGGAAAAAAACCGGGTTTCTTCACTGAATTGGTGCGGATCGAGTAGCAAAGAAAGGTCCAGGAACCCGGTCTCTTGTCCTATTTATTCAATCCGGTGAGGCAGTGGGGGAATTGCCCTCCATCCCATCAGGATGAACCAAGGGTCATCTCAAGGAACTCGCCACTCAGTTTCCAGGCGATCGCACCCTTTTTAAAGACTTTATTTTTTAATCAATCAATTTTGGAGGTATTTTATGAAGTTTACCAACTTATTCAACAGCAAAAATCAGGGATTATTAGGGGCAGTTTTGAGTAGCCTCTTGGTAGGAGCCGTCGCCTTCCCCATCGCAGGCGTTGCTCAGAATACTCCCACTAAACAAAACGAATTACAGGCTCAGGCACAACCGATGCCTCTACCCCGGAACGTGCTAGATCCCGTAGCTTACGTGAGGCCGGGAAATGAGCCAGTTGCGGTGGAAATCATCAATGGTACAAATACTTGGGTTACCTACCAGGCGATCGGTGAGACCGACGAACGGACCCTGGGCGGAGGCGATGAAGCTATGCTGATGGATCTGCAAATTCCCTTAACGGTCACCTTTGTACGATCGGATGGGGGACTGATTCACGCCGAACCCGAAATTATTGCGCCGGGAGAGATTCGGATTTATCTGAATGAAGCCTACAACTTAGACTCGGACATCGGCAACATGAGGATTGATACCAACGGGAGTATGTACCTGTACTAAATCTCACAGATTGCCAAGAGTCGAACCGAGGCTGGAGAAAGCCCCGATTTCTCCGGCAAGGTTTCGACACCTTGGCGATCGCCCTTGTCTGCTCACCCTGTCCCCCGAGGGCGTCCAGTCCGTGGGTAGGGTTCCACTCACTGCTATATTTGATGATTCCGGTCTTCCTCACAAAATAATAAACCCTAAAGATAAAACCAAAAGTGCGTTTATCTCACTTTTGATTGACCCTGCAAACCTAATGAAGCACCACCTAACTTTATGTCTACCAACAACTCACACCCCATACCCCGAATCGCCATCCTGATTGAACAAGGAGTTGAAGATTCAGAATTTCAAATTCCTTATACAGCCTTGCAACAAGCCGGGGCCAAAGTCTCTGTACTCGGGTCCGGGATGAATCAAACCTATCAGGGGCAACAAGGGAAAGTCTCCATTCAACCCGATGGGACCACCACCGAAGCCCGCGCACAAAACTTCGAGGCTGTGATCATTCCCGGGGGTGGCGCACCGGATAAAATGCGAACCAACCCCAACACGATCGCCTTCGTTAAAGAAGCGGCTGCCTTGGGCAAATTAATCGCTGCCGTCTGCCACGGACCCCAAGTCCTCATCGAAGCCGACTTACTACGGGGACGGCGTGCCACCGGCTTTATCTCCATCCGCAAAGATATGGAAAATGCCGGTGCCACCTATATTGATGAAGCCGTAACCACCGATGGTAACCTGATCTGCTCTCGGCAACCGGGAGATTTAGCCATTTTCACCACCGCCATTCTCTCCAGGCTGAATTTGAGCATTCCCGACCAATCCCTGCCCGATCGCCACGACAGTTCCGCAGAATGGTGGCAGCTTGCCGAAGCCTGGGGGGGATCAACCCGTCAGGAAATTATCGCCGGATTAAATCAGGCAATGGCGGGAGAACGCTATAGCCACAAAGCCTTTAAACATTATGCTGACATCACCACTGATAGCGCGACTCGATTGCTGCTGTTGGAGATTGGGGAAGAAAAAGTCAGTCATCTCGAACTGTTGGAAAGCCGCCTGCGAACCCTGGGAGAACAACTGTTTTTACCAGCAATGGCCGCTGGGGCCTTCGCTTCTTTCATGAACGCTTTACCGGCTGGAGATGATATGAGCATTTTGCGTCAAGCCTTGGGGGATATTCAAACCGGGGCGATCGACTGTTTCCAATTACAAGTCCAGTTTACCGACCCGGTGTCCACGATGATTTTTAGTAGCATTGAACGGGACCTGGCTAAGGCAGAGCGTCGCTTGGCTCGGATGTACCAAGAACGGATCGGCTTAAATGAACCGGAACCGGCGCAACCCAATACCCCGGTGGGAATCGTCTAAGTTGCTAACACAGAAGGGTGAGCGATCCAGGCGATCGCTCACCTTCTTTGTGGATACCCCTTTTTCAAGAGACCTAACCCCCCAGCCCCCTTCCCTACAAGGGAAGGGGGAGAAAGAGATAAATTCCCCCCTTTAAGAGCAATAAAAAATGGGATTATTCTCCCTCTCCTCTATAGAGAGGGCTGGGGAGAGGTCAGATTGGTTTTTAGGCAAAATTGAGATGTTCCCGTTTTAATCCAAAGTAATAATCATAAAAACTGGAGATAAAAAATGAAAACCGAACCTAATCATCTACAAACTGAACTCAAGGAACAAGAAGTCAAATCCAAAAACTCAGCCTGCCAACAAGTGGGGTCAGCAGTGGGAGATGTGCAAGAAAATATTAATAAAACCGCCTTGGGAGTGAGTAAGGTGGCGGTGGATAAAGTGGCAGAAACCATCGAATTTGTGGGGGCGATCGCCCAAGGAGACACCGGGGGAGTTGCCTTTGATGTGGCTTCTGTAAGCGCCAGCGCCGTAGAAGCCGCAGGACAAGCCGGCCAGTGGGCCTCGGAAACGGGAAAATCCGTGACTCAAAATGCCGCTAAGACTGCCGAAACCGCGACCAAAGAATCGATCAAGTTGTTCGATCGCACGGCTTTAGAAACAGGAAAAGCCCTCTCATTTATTGGAGAGAACCCGGTTGTTAAAAAATTCGCTGAAGTCTTTAGGGCCCAATGGCTGCTGAATTTAGTCGGGCAAGTGGATGTCGAGAAAGCTGAAGCCCAAGTTCGCAAGTTGCAGCAAGAGTATCCGGATGAAAGCCCCAATGAGATTGCCCACCGGATCATGGTGGAGAAATCCCTGTATGCCGGGGGGATTGGATTGGTCAGTAGTATTATCCCAGGACTGGCCCTAGCCCTGTTGGGGGTGGATGTCGTAGCAACTACCGCATTACAGGCAGAAATGGTTTATCAGATTGCTGGTGCCTATCAGATGGATTTAAAAGATCCGGCGCGTCGCGGGGAAGTGTTAGCGATTTTTGGGTTGTCCCTGGGGGGTTCAGCGGCATTGAAAGGGGGATTAGGAGTGTTGCGGAACCTGCCAGTAGCGGGGATGGCGATCGGGGCGAGTTCTAATGCAGTGATGTTGTATGGATTGGGATATGCCGCCTGTCGTTTTTATGAAGCGAAGACGAATCCGTTGACTCAGGAGGCGACGACTCAAGCATTAGTAGAAGAGAATCAGGAGTATTTGGAACGGGCGATCGCCCAAAAAGATGTGATGGACCGGATTTTGATTCATCAGATTTTGGCGTCCCGTCCGGATACCTCTTGGGCGGAGATTTTGCCGGAATTAAAGCAATTAAACTTTAGTACAGACTCCCTGAAGGCGATCGAGGCCGAGATTGAGCATCCAGTCCCCTTGGCGGAACTGTTGAATCTGCTCGATCGCGATTTTGCCTATCCCCTGTTAGCCCAATGTTATCGAATTGCTCAAATCGATGGGGTCATCACCGATCAAGAACAGCAGGTAATGGAGGCGATCGCTCACCAGTTCCAAATTGACCTGCAAGAGGTTCAGGGGATGATTAGCGCACCCTCACCGGAATAATCGGGGAGATGGGGGAGATGGGGGAGATGGGGGAGATGGGGGAGATGGGGGAGATGGGGGAGGAGTCGCTCACCGCCACAAGAATAAACCCCTACCGCCTGGAGGCTTTCCGGTAAACCGGGATCCAGGCTGCACCGGAATTTTAGGAGGGAATCTGAATCTGTAGGCGGGACAGTTTATGGACTGTCCCGACTCTCTATGGAGAGTAACCCGACAAGACCCACCTGGGGCCTCGGTTTGCCATCGGAGCAGAACCGGATGGGAGATTACTGGTCCTCGTAGACCATTTGGGGTAAACCCATGCTGTAGTTTTGGACCCGGCTATTGAGGTTATAGGAGAGTTCACCCTCTTGGAGGAGCGATCGCAAATAATACTCCAGATCCGAACCGATGCGGCGTAAATTGTACTCCGTTAAATCTTCCCCGCTGTAAGAATCAACCAATTCATCAAACTTGCGGTAAACCTTCTGTAACGTCGGTTCCGACCAGTTAAACTCATTGTCCGGATCCACATCAAGGGTTAATAAGTCTGGACTCGGAGCAAATTCATTATCTTGCACCTCTGCCGTAAAAATCCGAATGTGACGGGTCGTTGACTTGAGCATCATAGCTAATATGCCAGGGTAGTTAAAATCAATACAACATCTATAGCAGTAATTGTAAAGCGCCGCACAAGCCCCCGCTCAATCCAACACCAATGGGAGAGTCAGGTAGACTGTCTAGAAATGGGTATGGGAGAATTCCTGATTGAGGGGTTAACAAGGGGGTTTTCCGACAGGCAAAGTACAACCAAAGCCAATTCGGGTAAGCCTTGGACAGTCTCCTGGGAGTCTGCTGACTCAAAGGCGAGTCATAAACGCCCTAAACGGTCAGAAAAAAGCTAAAATCGGACATTGGCACTTAGGTTGAGCGATCTCGCTTGAACCAGGGCTGACCTACATAGGATACAACTATCATGGATCGAGTCATCAATCTATTCCCCCAAAAGCGCCCATAGTAAGGAGATAATATTGCCGATATTCGGCTGACTAAAAACAGCTTCCAGGCGCGAGGAATCCCCATGAACAAACCATCGGCCATAATCTACTGTCCCAACTTTACTTGTCAGTCTCCTAACCCGGAGACCCAAAAATTTTGTCAAAAATGTGGCACTCCCCTGCCGAAACGCTACTTATGGGCAGTGGGTGGAACGGGTCGTCCGAGTTATCAACCGGGGGAGATCTTAGCCGATCGCTATTGGGTTAAGGAGGATCGGATTCTGGTCGATACCAAACCCGGGGTCTTGCCGGAGATGCCAGTCGAGATGCCCGGGGAGATTATTCCCTATCTCAAACTGTTTCCCCTGCGATTGCACTTGCCCCAGGTTTATGGTCGATTGCCGTCGAAAGGGAACGACCCGAATCGGGATATTTGGTTACTAGAAGAAACGGCGATTTATCCCGAAGGGACAATGGTGGCACTCCGCAAAGGACAACCCCCCGAGGCAGTCCATGCCCAACTGATGCCGTTACTCACCGACTGCTGGGCGGATGCCTCGCCGATGCGCCAGCTCAATTGGTTGTGGCAGATGGCTCAACTCTGGTATCCGTTGAAAAAGGAAGGAGTGGCGGGGAGTTTGCTGAATCCGGGATTGCTCCGGGTGGAAGGGTCCTGGCTGCGCCTGCTGGAATTGCCCAGGGATGCCACCACGCCGGACCTGTCTGAATTGGGTCAGTTGTGGTTGAGTTGGGCCAAGACAGCGCATCTGGCGATCGCCCCCTACCTAGAGCAACTCAGCCAGATGCTCAGGACCCGAGAGGTCCAAACCCCATCGCAACTGCTAGAGCTATTAGACCGGGGTTTGAGCCTGTGTGGAGAGCTGTACAAACGCACCTATTACATTGCCACCGGGACCGATCGCGGGCCGACTCGTCGCCGGAATGAAGATGCCTGCTATCCTCCGAGTGGAACCAGCCGTGCCACCTCAGATACCAGTGGGTTAGCGATCGTCTGTGATGGCATTGGGGGACATGAAGGGGGGAATGTCGCTTCTAATCTGGCGATCGAAACCTTACAACAACATCTGGAATCCCTCGTTTCCGAAAATACCCAAAGCGCACCCCACCGGATCGTGGAGCAGATCGAACGTGCCGTGGGGATTGCCAACGATCGCATCGCCAGTCGCAATGACGAAGAACAGCGCCAAGCGCGGCAGCGCATGGGAACCACCTTGGTCATGGCCTTGACCCATCGCCATGAAATTTATATCAATCATATTGGGGATAGTCGCGCCTATTGGATTACCTCCACCGGGTGCCGACAAGTCACCCTGGATGATGATGTCGCGTCTCGGGAGGTCCGTTTGGGGTACTCCCTATATCGGGATGCCTTACAACAAGGAGCAGCCGGGTCTTTAATTCAGGCATTAGGGATGGGCGCTTCCTCGGTGCTGCATCCCACAGTCCAACGTTTTATCATCGATGAGGATAGCGCCTTCCTGCTCTGTTCCGATGGATTGAGCGACAATGACCGGGTGGAGCAATACTGGGAAACAGAAATCCTGCCGATTTTATCCGGGGAATTCCCCGTGTTGCGATCGGTCACCAAATTAATTGATATTGGTAATTTTCATAACGGCCATGATAACGTCACCGTGGGACTGGTTTACTGCAAGGTAGAACCCATTCGCTCTGCCGGACTCGACCCCCGTCAGTTGGTGGCACAACTCCAATCCGTCCCCCCCGCAGACCCCCTAGAAGACTCTCAACCGACGGGTTTCCCGAAGAAGAATCCGGACACTCTCAACCTCGACGATGTACCGACGGAGTTGCCACCCCCTTCACCGCCAAAACGTTCCAATGTGCCCCTGTTACTGGGACTCCTGTTGTTGCTTGGTGTCGGCGTCGTAGCGGGTTTCCTGTTCACCCAGGAAAGATGGCAGAATCCGATCGCGGATTTATCCTTGGGGCAGCCAGAAGACCCCAACCCCACAGATCCCGACTCCCTCCCGATTCCGGACATCACAGAACAGGCCACCATAGAACCGGGGCAGTACCTGCAACTGGCTCAAGCGCCAGAGGATGGGGAGTTAGTTTTGTTGAGGCGACAAGGGGAGGCCCTCCCTGGAAATGAACTGGGGTTGATTCCCGGTGGCAGTGTTTTGTTGGTGATGGGCAAACAACAGGCCGTTAGCGATCCAGATGCCTGGGTCCAAGTCCAAGTTTGCTCGACCCCAGAACCCGTGGAATCCCCGAGGACTGCACCCGCTCCAGTTTCTGGGGCTGAAGGGGCCTCTGAAACCCCCAGTGAGGAGGCTTCAGCCCCGGTAGCGCCACCCCCTGTCCGGGTCCGACCGAGTAATATGGGGTGGATTTCAGAGAAGTTGTTACTTCCGCAGGTCCTGCCGAATGTCGTCCCCACCGCTACGGAACGAGGGGGATGTATCGATGAACCTAACCCTCAGCCCTTTTCGGTCCCTTAACCGGGGATTTTTGGCCTTAACCGGGGGGATTCACCTTCGGGATCCGCCTGGGCCGCATCCCCCGTTAGATTGTGGGGAACCCCCTGAGGAGATTTCGCCAGGGGGTGCAATTTTCTTGGGGTGATTGCTCCCCCGTTAGAGTTCAGGTATTTCCGGCTATCCGGGCTGTTTTTCTCGAAACCTGATTCCGGTTATATAATCTATAAAATTCTGGGGAACGGGAGAAAATTGCAGCCCGATTTTGCTATGAACTCACATAAAATCGGTGGATTTAGACTAAGGCATCCCAACCTAGAACCCGGGTTTTTTATTCGCTCTTGGGGTGAAAATAATCAAGGTTGATTCTTGAAACTTGGGTTTAAGCTAAAGTCCGGTTTGATCTGAACAGGATGGGGAAGGATCGAGGGGGAGAGGCAAGGGGGAGAACCCACCTATTCACTTGGGTTGACTTTGGGAATTGTGGGTTTGGGTTTTCGTTCAATTGAGCCGAAAGTTGGGAATAGTCTCTCTATCTAAAGGAATATGTTACGGTATAAACTGCCGTGGAATTGCCCGCCTACTCTCAGAGTCAGGGTAAATGCACAAGGGGGGGGATGGAAACAGCTATTCCGACAAAACCTACAGAAAACCAGATATTTCAGGTGAACGAGAGCGGATGCTCATTCCCCAGTAAAACGATTCATCACATCGATGCTCTCGGGCGTCGAGAATTAGACATCGATGCCAAACATATTGAGGCAACTATGCCAAAAAAGCCGAAAATACCCTGGAGTCGCTATCTTCCTGCTGCCATCATCTTTGGGATGGGGGTTGGACTCACTATAATCGGATTCACGGTGGTATGGGAGTGGGAAAATCGGCGACGGGATTATGAATTAAATCGGAGCATTGACGTTTTAACGGGTCGATTGCAGCAGCAAATCGATGCCGATTTGGAAGTCATTCGCACCATTACGGACTTCTTTCAATCCGCGCAAAATGTGGATCTCGACTCCTTTGAGCAGTTTGTGCAACGTCCCCTGTCAAACCCTTCTACCGTGTCTATCGTCGCCTGGGTGGAGCGGGTGGAGGATGCCGATCGCGAGGGTTATGAGGAGCGCATGGCGATGGAAACGGATCGGAATTTTATGATTACACAACCGATCGCTCCAGGCCGTTTCGTCCGGCGCGATCGCGTTGCCGAATACTTTCCCATCTCCTATATTGCCCCCCACCAGGAAAACCCCAAAACCTCCGGCCTTGACTTCGCCGCCAATCCCACCTACCAAACCACTCTGAAACGAGCGGCACAGATGGGACAATTGGTGGTCAGCGAGCGCCTAGAGTGGCCCGTGGGTTCGCGATCGCAACCGGGATTTTTAGCGGTTCACCCCGTCTACGAGAATGCTCTCTCCACTCGCTACACCCTCGCTCAGGACCTCCCGCTCAGTTCGGAATCCGTGCAACCCTTACGCGGGTTTGTCGTGGGGTGGGTGGAGGTGGACAATCTGTTCCAACTCGCTGGAGCTAGAGGCAACCAGTTTAACTTGTACCTGTGCGATGAAACTCCAGGAACAGGGACTCCCCAGGATTCCCGCCCCGCCTATCCCTTGCTTACTTTCGTTGAATCCACAGAACTGGTCACCTCAAAAAGTGCCACGGAACCTTTTGCTCTGGATGTGCCATCGGAATGCCCCCTCAAACCCTTGGAGAATCAGCGCGATCGCGTTCGGGCGGTGATGCTCGTCAACGGCAACGACCGGGCGATCCGGCGAGAAATCAAGGTAAATGGACGGATTTGGGCATTTTATATCTGGCCTACGGATGAATATCAGGCATCCCGCAGACACTGGCGTTCTTGGGCGGTGCTGATTATTGGCTTTTTGTGGACACATATTCCGGTCACCTATCTGCTGACTTCGGTCTCCCGGACTGCGGAAATTGAAGCTTTGGCCTTAGCTCGTGCGGAACAAGCGTCCCAGTTGCAGCAAGCGTTTAAGCAATTGGAGGTGGAACAAGCCAAGTCGGAACGTCTGTTGCTGAACGTTTTGCCCAAGGCGATCGCCGAACGTCTCAAGGAAGATACCCAAACCATTGCCGAGAGTTTTCCGGAAGTGACGGTCTTATTTGCCGATCTGGTCGGCTTTACTAAGTTAGCGGCACGGATTTCTCCCACGGAATTGGTGCAACTGCTCAATGAAATCTTTACCATATTTGACCGCCTCGCAGAAAAACATGGGCTAGAGAAAATTAAGACGATTGGGGATGCCTATATGGTGGTGGGGGGTCTGCCGGTGCAGCGTCGCAATCATGCTTCGGCGATCGCGGAAATGGCCCTGGATATGCAAACGGAAATCCTGAATTTTAATCGCAAATGTCACGAATCTTTTGCCATGCGGATTGGTATTCATTCTGGTCCGGCGATCGCTGGGGTGATCGGAACTCACAAGTTTATCTACGATCTCTGGGGCGATACGGTGAACATTGCCTCTCGCATGGAATCTCACGGGGTTCCTGGACGCATTCAGGTTTCTAGTACGACCTATGCCCTTTTACAATCTAGCTACTGTTTCGAGTGCCGAGGCCCTATCCCCATTAAAGGGAAAGGGGAAATGCTCGTCTATCTCCTCAATGGCAGAAACAAAGACGGCATCTGCACGCCCCTGTTTGATCTCCCCTTCGAGGAAGAGGTTTGAAACCCTCCCTACTGGGTTTGGTGTCGTTTACCGGGGAGGATGGGGGAGATGGGGGGAATGGGGAGGATGGGGAGATGCTTAACCTCCCGACTGATACGGAATCCGGTTGTCAAAGGTCTGTAAAACCCCACACCCTAAAGGGTGGGGCTATACGGACGAAGCCCGCCTGCGCGGGCTAAAAGCGAAAACCGACTTTTACCAAGCGGATTTGATATGAAGTCGTTTCTTCCTGTTCGTAGTAACGACTTCAGTCGTTGCTCTCGTGTTATGGCTTCAGCCATAACACGAGCAATTGTAGGTCTACCACCTGCCTATGTGGGTGCTGGAGCTTCGCTCATGGTGCGTGTCATGGCGTCTGCCATGACACGAGAGCAACGACTGAAGTCGTTACTACAAACATGAACCCCATCTCCCCCATCTCCCCCATCTCCCCCATCTCCCCCATCTCCCCCATCTCCCCCATCCTCCCCATTCTAAAAACCAACACTCTCGTGTGTAATGGGGTTCAAACATTTAGTCTATTCCCCTTCAAGGGAGAGTTTTCTTCGCCCTGCTTTTATAAGTTTTGATAAAGCGTATAAATGGTTACGGTTTTCTGTCCCTAAAAGCTGAAAACATTGTTAAAAACCCACCCAATATCAGGGTAAAGAAACCGGCTGGAAAAATCGGGACCTGAATTGGGTTTATCTCCAAAACTCGGTCCAGAAACTTGATAAAATTATGTAAAATAAAAAAATAAGGATGAGAATTTTTCTACGTCATGGTTATTAGGGTCTATTTAAACGGGTTTTAGTTGAGCGATCGCATCCCTCAGTCCTAGTGGGAGGGAGAGTTGATTGAAATTGAGCAGGAGTTAGAGATAAAATTCAGTAAATTGAGCGATATCGGCTAATCAAACTTCAGAGCCAGGGTGCAGAAACCTACCGCAGAAAAATAGTTAGTCTAATCGAGAGGAGAGAAAAATATCTAATGAAAGTCAGCCGCGAATTTCTAGAGGAGCATCAAGAGGTATTCTTCGTAAATTAGGTGAAGTTTGAGACAATGGAGCGCAAGCAACCAGCAAACCTGAGCCGCCTAAATCAGTGGCGGCATAGTCCAGAACATCGAGGTGTTTGAAGAGTCAGCCATGAGTAAAACGAGCGAGACCGGGAACCGATGCGAGTCCAGCGTCAAAGTGGGAATATTACACTCCCTGAGTGGAACGATGGCAATTGGAGAAGCATCCCTAAAAGATGCGGAACTGATGGCGATCGCCGAAATCAACGCCGCTGGGGGTGTACTGGGAAAACCTATCGAACCCGTGATTGAAGATGGCGCATCTTCACCTACCGAATTCGCTCAAAAAGCTCGCAAGCTCATCGAACAGGAGCAAGTGGTCACTATTTTTGGGGGATGGTCTTCCGCCTCTCGTAAAGCTGTTCTACCCGTTTTAGAGGAGTTTAATGCCCAACTCTGGTATCCAGTGGAATATGAAGGACTCGAATCTTCTCCGCACATTTTCTACACCGGCATCTGTCCGAATCAGCAAGTGGAACCCGCTCTCACTTGGGCGATCGCCAATAAAGGTAAGCGCATCTACTTAATTGGCTCTAACTATGTATTCCCCCGGACGATTAACAAAATTATCCGCGCTCATCTCAAACAACAAGGCGGAGAAATTGTGGGAGAAGAATACATTTTGTTGGGGGAACAAGATTTTCGAGATATCATCCCTCGCATTCAAGCGAGTCAAGCGGACTTAGTATTTAACACCTTAAATGGGGATAGCAATATCGCCTTTTATCACCAATATCGAGAAGCGGGAATTACCGCAGCAGAACTGCCGATTCTGGCAGTGAGCGTCGCCGAAGATGAAGTGCGCCGGATTGGGGAGGCGGCAACGGGACATTATGCGACCTGGAGTTATTTTCAAAGTGTTAATACGCCCAAAAATCAAAAATTTGTCAAAAATTTTCAGGCCCGGTATGGCAAAAATCGGGTCACCAGCGACCCGATTGAAGCGGCTTATACACAAGTTTATTTGTGGAAACAATCGGTTGAAAAAGCCGGGACTTTTGATGTAGAACAGGTGAGGAAAGCAGCCTACAATCAAACTTTTGAAGCACCGGGGGGATTGGTGCGAATTGAGGCGAATAATCATATCTGTAAAACTTGTCGAATCGGAGAAATTTTACCGAACGGACAGTTTAAAATTGTCTGGGAAACGCCGGATGCGATCGCCCCTCTGCCTTGGTTGGGCATAGAAACCATGAGTGAGAATGTCTCTGCCGTGGCGATCGAGATGCTGGGGGAGGTATCCCAGGCGATTCAATATAGTTGTCAAATGGAAGAAAAATCCCGTCAGCTTGAGATGGCAATGGCGGAAGTTAAAGCGACAAACGAACGTCTAGAAAGCACTCAACAGGAACTGGTGGCCTCGGAAACCCGGTTTCGAGAACTGCGATCGCGGGTGGAACTCCTCAAGCGCCGCCTCTCTAGTCAAATTCATACCTCACTCAATATTGACACCATTTTAAAAACCGCAGTCAGCGAAATTCGCCATCTCCTGGCCATTGACCGTTGTCAGTTTTTATGGTATAATACAGACTCACATCCCCCCAATTACGAACGAAGTCAGGAAGCCCAGGACCCCAGGCAGTCCCAGGATTGTACCGATAACCCCCTGGCAGAAATTCCCGTTTTGGGGAAGGCCCTGCAACAGCTTCAACTCCTGCAAATCGATGACGCGATCGCCGATCGCCAACTGGACTCCCAAAGTCGGGACCTGTTACAAGCAAGCTCTATCCGCTCATTACTGGCTGTGGCAGTACAAACCCATTCCGGACAAAAAGGTGCCTTGGTCTGTCTACATGGCAGTTCCACTCACCCTTGGACCGAAAGTGAGGTAGAGTTGCTCCAAGATGTGGCTATGCAAATTGCGATCGCCATCGATCAGGCCAAACTCTATGACCAAAGCTGTATTACCGCCACTGCCGCTAACGCCCAAGCGGCCAAGCTGAAAACCGCCCTGCACGAACTCAAACAGACCCAGGCCAAACTGATCCAAACCGAAAAAATATCCAGTTTGGGGTCTTTAGTGGCCGGGGTCGCGCACGAAATCAATAATCCCGTGAATTTTATCTATGGGAATCTCTCTTATGCCACTAAGTATCTGCAAGAGTTGATGCAACTCTTGGGACTCTACGAAAAATACTCTGGGGAACCCCCCGAAGAGATTCGCGCCTATCGGGAGGAAATTGAACTAGACTACCTCCTGGAAGACTTGCCTCAAATGATTTCCTCCATGCGAGTGGGTGCCGAACGGATTGGGGAATTGGCCCGATCGCTGCGGAACTTCTCCCGCGCTGATACCGGGGAGATGAAAGTCACCGACATTCACGAAGGGCTCAAAAGTACCTTGTTGATTCTGCATCACCGCCTGAAAGCAAATCCCTATTGCGGCGCGATCGCCACGATTGAACAATTTGGAGATCTACCCTTGGTGGAATGTTATCCGAGTCAACTCAATCAAGTGTTTATGAATGCGATCGGAAATGCGATCGATGCCTTAGAAGAAATGACAGGCAAATGGAACAGCAGCAATTCTGCCGAGGGAAATGGACATCACTTAGAGAACTGCGATCGCCAGCGGAAAAAAACCGGCGGTGGAACCGGGGAACTATCCTTATCGGACCAGGATTTGTCTCAATCTCCCCTTCCTGTATATCAATTACCCTTGCCGACCATTTGGATTCGCACGGAAGTCGTGCGGGATGAGGCCGTCGTCATTCGCGTGGCTGATAATGGACCCGGAATGACACCTGAAGTCAGGCAGCAGCTCTTTGAAGCCTTTTTCACGACCAAACCTGAAGGCAAAGGAACTGGTTTGGGACTATCGATTAGCTATCAAATTGTGGTAGAACGGCATGGCGGTTCTATTTCTTGTATATCTGAACCCGGTCAGGGGACCGAGTTTCGGATTGTCATTCCCATCCGGCAAGGGGGAAAAGTGCGGTCAGCGGATCCGGCAGTCGATGTGATTCCGTCTTTGATGGGGGGAGCCAGTTAATTCCCCTTGCGGTTGCTGGCTCTCCAGCAACCGATGTCATCTCGCCGATGCTCCGGACTTAGGTGCGATTGTCTCGGGGATGTGTGAGAATTTGTTAGGTGTTGAACAACTTTAAAAAACGTCATGTAAAAAATACATAAATTAACACAAAAAATAGCATCGGATGAAAAGTCTGTAACTTCAACTACAAACTCATTCTCTGAATCGGCATAAAAAAGATGGAGGGCAGGACTAACGCCTATTCTCCGAGCTGATCCTAAATGTAGGGGCGATTCACGAATCACCTCTAAAAATATAAACGTAATGGGTCAGTCCTGCTGGAGGAGAAGAAAGATCTATTTATTAGATGTGGAGTCAAAAGCCGTGTTCGGTTTGACCAACTGTTTTCAGATGGCTGAGATACAAACTATGCGAGAAATTAATGCGGCAGTAGTCAATATCAGTGGTCGCCAGCGAATGCTGTCTCAACGCACCGCACTTTTTGCCTTGCAACTAGAGCGGTCTCAGACACCGGAAGATAGAACACAATGGCGTTCGGCTTTGCGTGAAACCATCACCCTGATGGAAAAATCCCATCATGGACTGATCTATGGGGATGCAGCCTTGCAATTACCGGGACATCCCTCTCCAACGGTCAAATCCATGTACTTTGAACCCCCGCTCAATTTAGACCGGAAAATTAAAGCCTATATTGCGGCAGTTAATCAGGTACTCGCCACAGCCGATGGGGAACTTACCCCAGAAAATCCCCATCTGCGTTACATCCTGGATGCCGCGAGTGGGCCGTTGCTCGATGACTTAGATGCCATCGTCAGTCAATATCAACTCGAAAGTAACCGCCAACAAGAGGCGATCGCCCGTCAGCAAGCGGAACTCTATCGTCAAAGCCAGATTGCAACCACCCGCGCTCGTTCTCAAGCCGCTGAATTAGCACAAGCCCTAGGGGAGTTAAAAAACGCCCAAGACCGCCTGATTCAGAGCGAAAAAATGTCCAGTTTAGGCCAACTCCTAGCCAGTGTCGCCCATGAACTGAACAATCCCGTGAGTTTTATTTATGGCAATGTCAATCATGCGATCGCCTATGTTCAAGAATTGCTGGAAATCATCGAACGGTATCAACAAGAATACCCGCATCCTAGCCCAAGCCTAAATGAATATCTCGAAGAAGTTGATTTTGATTTTGTTAAAAATGATTTACCCAAAACTTTGTCTTCAATTAAAGTTGGGTCAGATTCCATGCACCAATTAGTGCTGTCTTTACGGAATTTTTCCCGGAAAGATGAAGCAGAAATGAAGCAAGTAGATATTCATGAAGGCATCGAAAGCGCGTTGTTAATTTTACAAAATCGCCTCAAAGCCAATGGTAAAAGCAACGCCATTAATATCATTAAAGACTATGGCAAAATCACAACAATAGAAGGATTTCCCTGTCAGCTCAATCAAGTCTTTATGAATTTAATTGGAAATGCGATCGATGCTTTAGAAATGAAACGGGGAGATTGGGGTGAAGAGAACGAAGAGTGGAGATTAGGGGAAGAACAGGTGCGCTCCTCGGACCTTTCTAGTCCGCATGAGTTCCTTCCCACGATTCACATTCGCACTCACCTGAGCGAGGGTGAACGGCTGGTGATTCAAATTTCTGATAATGGCGCGGGCATGAGTTCAGAGGTCCTCTCCTCCCTATTTCATCCCTTTTTTACGACCAAACCCGTAGGAAAAGGAACCGGGCTAGGCTTATCTATTAGTCATCAAATTGTCGTAGAAAAGCATGGGGGTCAAATTCAGTGTATTTCCACCCCGGGTCAGGGAACAGAGTTTTGGATCGAACTCCCCGTTAAACAAGCTTGCCGAGGTGAAAAGGTCCTGCAAGCTTAATCCCCCCAATGGATCTGAGGATTGATTCAAATAAGGGAACTCCAAAAAATAAAATCTCCAAAACGTTCGTTCGTAGATCAACAAAGTAGCCCCGTCAATGTAGGGGCGCAATGCTTGCGCCCTCCGGAGGGCGCAAGCATTTACTCCGACACATAGCTTCCTTTCAGTTGAAA
>NZ_JAMXOT010000159.1 GCF_024220515.1 Oscillatoria sp. HE19RPO | reverse complement strand
CGGTTGCGGTAGGCTTCCCCCAGATTATTTTGGGTTCCGGCATTGTCTTCGGGAAAGGCTTCTGGGGTATAAACTTGTAATGCCGCTAGGTAACAGGCGATCGCCGTTTCGAGATTCTCAGCACGTTCCCCTCGGATGCGGTTGCTGTAGGCAGCCCCCAGATTATTTTGGGTGGTTGCCCATTGCTGGGGAAAGGCTTCTCGGGTATATACTTGTAAAGCCTCTTCGTAGCAGGCGATCGCCGTTTCGAGATTCTCCCCGCGTTCCTCTCGGATGCGGTTGCGGTACACTTCCCCCAGATTATTTTGGGTCATTGCCCAATCTTGGGGAAAGGCTTCTGGGGTTCTAACTTGTAAAGCCGCTTCGTAACAGGCGATTGCCCGTTCCAGATTCTCGCCGCGTTCCCCTCGGATGCGATATAAGTAGGCATTCCCCAGATTATTTTGGGTTCCTGCCCATTCTTGAGGAAAGGCTTCTGGGGTATCAACTGGTAAAGCCGCTTGGTAACAGGCGATCGCCCGTTCCAGATTCTCAGCACGTTCCCCTCGGATGCGGTTGCTGTAGGCTTCCCCCAGATTATTTTGGATTGCTGCCCACATTTCCGGTAGTTTCTCTTGAGTGAAAACCGTGAGACTGATTTCATACCCGACAATCCCGATTTCGAGATTATCTGCCCGACTTCCCAAGGGAAATTGTTGAATTAAATTGGCAAATTCGCCAATAACTGCGGCAATAGCAACTGCTCCATCTTCCTCTACTTCACTCAAGGTTTGAGTTGCCCAGGCTTGCATTATTTGGGCAAAGTTCCCATCCAATTTATCGAGGTTCTGTTGCAGCAGGGGATAAACTATCGAGGGATTGCCTCGACTCTCTGAGGTGGTTTGCAACACTTCCATCAAAAACCTGAGATAGTCTTCTTCTTCTGTGACATTCCCTTGGGTTTCCCTGGATTCACCGCCACACCCAGGGGTTTGCCGGTTGAGAAATGCCGCCACCTGTTGCGGCAGATTTCGCAGAAAACTCGCATTATTCTCTTCCCCTGCCTCCTGCAATTGTTGCGCCAGCAGTTCGCACAGTTGCACAAATTCCTCATCCACCAACTCGATAGACTGGTTGAGGATTTCGGGTTCCTCGCCACTGGGACAGTCGAGGAGTTGTTGAATCAGGTTGAGATAGGCTTTGATGCGTTCTTCGTTCATAGCCGCGCACTGGGTAGGGGACACCATCCCGATTTTACCCCATCCCCACCACTCAGGAACCCCGGTTTCTTTGGAAAATCTTTGCTGAGAAACAGAGATACTGCTAGAAACCCGGTTTCTTTTCCTAAAGTAGTACAATCAAAGAAATCCCCAAGTTGAGGTAAATGATGAGTCCCCTCCTGGAAAAAGTATTGGCTGAAGTCACCCAACTCGAACCACAAGAGCAGTTACAACTCGTTTCCTACTTAGTTACCCGTTGGCAACAACAGCCACAATTATTTATAGACAAAAAAATCAGCCGTAAAAATTTATTTGGTTGTCTGCGGGGCAAAATAAAGATTGCCGAAGACTTTGACGCACCCCTCAATGATTTTTCTGAGTATATGTGATAAAATTATTATTAGATACACACATCTTTCTTTGGTTGCTAGACGGCAACCCAAATCTTAGTAAAACTGCAAAACAAGCCATTGAGGATGAAAGCAATGCTTTGCATCTAAGTATTGTGAGTTTATGGGAGATAACCATTAAAAACAGCCTTGGCAAACTCGAACTTGCCATCCCACTCGAACAAATTGTCATCAATTTTATCCTTCCCAGCGGTATTGAAATTCTCCCTATTCATTTGCCACACTTGTTAATATTACAAACTTTACCTTTCCATCATCGAGATCCTTTCGATCGATTGTTGATTTCTCAAGCCAAATCTGAAACTTTAACCTTAGTATCAGAAGATCGTATGTTTGAGCAATATGAAGTACAAATACTTTCGTAGTTCATCTTACACCCTCTCACTGCGACTCAGAAACCTCCCAGAAACCTCCCAGAAACTGGGTTTCTTTCCCAAATCTTAGTGAATAAAGACAGATGCTGCTAGAAACCCGGTTTCTTTTCCCCCACCCCAGACTCAGAAACCGAGGCTCTTTCCCGATGGAGAGAATGTCTAATGATTCTTAGACTCAAATCACCTGAAAACTCAACCTTTCCCATGACTCGACTACCCACCCCAAATTAATCCCAACCCATTATTAGGGAACTCCAAAAAATAAAATCTCCAAAATGTTCGTTCGTAGATCAACGGAGTAGCCCCATTCATGTAGGGGCGCAAGCATTGCGCCCCTACATCCGGAGGGCGCAAGCATTGCGCCCCTACATCCGGAGGGCGCAAGCATTGCGCCCCTACATCCGGAGGGCGCAAGCATTGCGCCCCTACGCATACTTTGAGTTGAACGTTTGGAGGATTTATATTTTGCGATCGCCTTATAGCGAGTCTAAATGATTCGCTATAGGGGAATGGTAATGTAGGGGCTTGGTTTTATCGCCCTCTGAGGTTGGGTTTGAGGACGAGTTTGGAGACCAAACTCCTACAATCCACGGTACTGAAAAGGCGCTCATTGCGAGAGTCCGGATTTAGACGAGAATTTTATCATTTCTCCCTAGATCCGGAAACGACTGAAGTCGTTACTAAGAACGTTTGAATGCAGCTTTGTACACCTTTTCGTTCACTTTTGCCGACTCGAATAAATCAACGACAGGAGAGGGGTAATCTACCTCAATTCTTACCCCAAATCGCTGCTGTTCCACCGGCAATAACTTCCAAGGTTCATGCACTTTAGCGGCAGGAACCCTTGCCAATTCCGGTAACCAATGTTTGACATAGTTGCCCTCTGGGTCATAATCTTTGGATTGTTTGATAATATTAAAAAAGCGAAACCCCCGAGCATCATTCCCCACCCCAGCGGTGTAATTCCAATTCCCCCAATTGCTACAAACATCGTAATCAATCAGCATAGATTCAAACCATTCTGCTCCCATTTGCCAATTTATGCCGAGGTTTTTAGTTAGGAAACTGGCGACGTTTTGTCTGCCTCGATTGGACATAAACCCAGTCGCTGCGAGTTCGCGCATATTGGCATCTACAAGGGGAAATCCGGTTTTTCCTTGTTGCCAGAGGGTGAATTTTTGCCAATCTTCTTGCCAGGGAATGGGGATTCCTTGTAATCCGGATTGCCGGAAGATGGCGTTCCCATGTTTGGCACAGATGAACCGGAAGTAATCTCGCCAGAGTAGCTCGAAAATTAGCCAATAGGTGGAGTCATTTTTGATGCGTTGGGTTTCGTAGTCTTGGACTTGTTGGTAAATGTAGCGAGGGGAAAGGCAACCCAAGGATAACCAGGGGGAAAATTTGGAGGAATAATCAGCGCCAAGCATTCCGTTGCGGGTTTCTTTGTAGGTTCGCAAGCGATCGCCACTCCAAATATAGTCCTGCAATCGGGCAATTCCGGCGCTTTCTCCTCCAGTAAAGGAGAGGACTGCTTTGGAGGCGATCGCAACTTTCTCCACCCCTAATTCCGTTAAGCTGGGTAAGTTCCCTGTCTCTATTTCCGGTAACGGTGGCAACTGGGTAGGGGTGGGAAAGCAGGAATCCGGTGTGGCTGTTTTCTCCACTTGTTTGCGAAAGTGGGTGAACAATTCGGGAATATTGGGGATATCAAATGGGAGGCGATCGCGATGATAAAGGGTATGTCCCCAGAAGGATTTGACATCAACATTCAGGGATTTGACCCCTTGAAACAGTGCCGTTTCTACCGCAATTTCTTCCGCTGTGACTTCCTGATGGAAATAAATCCCCGAGGCATTGACTTGTTGCGCTATTTGAGGTAAAATAGCTTCAGGTTTTCCAATTTTAATGATTAAGTTGCTGCCGAGGTTTTGCAGAGATTGACGCAGGTTGGCAACACTTTCGAGTAAAAACTGGGCGCGGAATGGGCCGGTTTTTGGAAACCCATAAGTAGTTTTAGAAAATTGTCTGGGGTCGAAACAATAGATAGGCACAATCGGCGCATGAGTTTCGATCACGCGATACAGGGGTTCGTGATCCTGTACGCGCAAATCGTTGCGATACCAGAGGATTATCGGTTGGGATGTCATGGTTTTTATATAGAGTATATTTCTCGTGTCATGGCTCTGCCGTGACATGGGCTTCTTGCGGCTCTGCCGCCTGTTACGGGAAGAGCCAAGTCACGAGGATATCGAGCAGGAGGCAGAGCCTCCAATTGTGCGTGACTCGGCAGAGCCAAGTCACGAGGATACGCTCTTTAGCCCGCGCAGGCGGGCTTCGTCCGTGTAGCCCCAGGCTTTAGCCTGCGGGTAATTGTATATCGATACAAAAAAAGGCAGTTAATGAAAACTGCCTTGACTAAAATGATGGATACCCTACCGACTGCTACCAATTGCCGGGGCTTCCATCGGTTCTCCTAAGGCAACCGATGCGCCTTCTGCCAACGTCGGTACTGAGTTCCGCAATCTCGCGGTTAACTGTACCGTGGTGGCATCATAGACTTGGGTGAGAATCTTGGGATATAACCCAATCCCAATAATCGGCACCAGCAGGCAAGCAATGATAAACACTTCCCGAGGTTCGGAATCAATCAGGGCTTCATGTTCCACTAATTCCTTATTCTCTGGTCCATATAACATTTCTCGCAACATGGACAGGAGATAAATCGGGGTGAGAATGACGCCGACTGCCGCTAAGAAGACGACGACGACGCGGAAGGTTAGGCTATAGGCATCGCTGGTGGCAAAACCAACAAACACCATTAATTCCGCTACAAATCCACTCATTCCCGGCAACGCTAAGGAGGCTAGGGAACAGGTGGTCCACATGGCAAAGGACTTTTTCATCTTTTTGCCAATGCCGCCCATTTCATCCAACATTAGGGTATGGGTGCGATCGTAAGTTGCTCCCACCATGAAGAACAAACTCGCCCCAATTAGTCCGTGAGAGACCATTTGCAGGACTGCGCCGCTTAACCCTAAGTCGGTGAATGACCCAATCCCAATCAGCACAAATCCCATGTGAGAAATGGAGGAATAGGCAATCTTCCGTTTGAGGTTGCGTTGGGCAAAGGAGGTGAGAGCGGCATAAACGATATTCACCACCCCGAGGATGACTAACATCGGTGCGAACACCGCGTGAGCGTCGGGTAACATTTGGGCATTCATGCGGATGATGGCGTATCCCCCCATCTTCAGCAGAATCCCGGCGAGTAACATATGCACTGGGGCTGTCGCTTCCCCGTGAGCATCGGGTAACCAGGTATGCAGGGGGAAAATGGGCAATTTGACGCCGTAGGCAATTAAAAATGCTGCATAGAGCAACAGTTCTAAGTTAATGGCGTAATCCTTCGCCGCCAGGGACTGCATATCAAAGGTGACGGTATCGCCGTAGAAGGCCATTGCGAGGCCCGCCAGCAGAATAAACAGGGAACCGCCTGCGGTGTAGAGGATAAATTTGGTGGCTGCATAGAGGCGTTTTTTACCGCCCCAGATGGAGAGCAGCAGGTACACCGGAATCAGTTCCAATTCCCACACCAGGAAGAACAAGAGCATATCCTGGACGGCAAAGACGGCAATTTGTGCACCATACATGGCCAAAATCAAGAAGAAAAAGAGTTTTGGCTTTAAGGTGACGGGCCAGGAGGCCAAAATTGCCAGGGTGGTGATAAATCCGGTGAGGATAATCAGGGGCATGGATAAGCCATCGGCCCCGACTGACCAGTTGAGGTCTAAGGCAGGAACCCAGGAATAGCTTTCAAAAAGCTGGATGTTGGGGTTGCTGAGGTCGTAATGATTACAGAAGGTGTAAACAATGAGGGCAAAGTCCATGAGTCCGACGATTAGCGCATACCAACGCACCGTGCGCCCATCTTTATCGGGGATAACAGGGATGAGTAGGGATGCCGCGATCGGAAACAGGATAATTGTAGTCAGCCAAGGAAATTCAGCCATGTTCATAGATCGCTATCAAAATTCATCAAAGATACTAAATCCGGTCGTTACTGAAAAGGCTTTTGCTTTTAGCCCGCGCAGGCGGGCTTTGTTTGTGTAGCCCCACCCTTGAGGGTGCGGGTTTTTATCCAACCGGATTGAGTATAGGACTTACACAGATGTTGAGAATCCTAAATGTAGAGGCGATTCGCGAATCGCCTCTACATTTAGGGGTCGCTCGGAAAATATGCGTAAGTCCTGGAGTATAGAAAACTCACCCGTCACACTACAGAAGCCAGAATTAACTCCGAGGCAAGGATGCTGGAATTCTGGCTTCTGCTTGGGCGACAGATGAATTGGGTTAAGTCACGCCGGAGAGAATGACTAAGCCGAGAACCGCCACAAAGACGATCAAGGCATAGAATTGGGCGCGACCATTTTCAAAGTATTTGAGTCCTTCGCCACTGATGACGGTAATCAACCCGGTGAGGTTGACGGCCCCATCAACGACGCGATAATCCACTTCCATGACTTGTCGGGCTAACCGGCGCGAACCGAGGACAAACAGGGAGTTGTAGATTTCGTCAAAGTACCATTTCTTGCGGGAAAGCAAGTAGAGGGGTTTGATTTGGGAGGCGATCGCCTTCGGGTCGATTTTCCGACTCAAGTACATCAGGGATGCCAAGGTAATCCCAATCAAGGCAATTCCCACGGAACTACCGCCCATGACCAAGAATTCGGTGAGGTTGAATTCTTCGGCGTGTTCGGCAATTTCCAGCATGGATTCACTGGGAGGGTGAATGAATGCCTCAAAGTAATTGGCAAAGGGAGTCCCCACCAACCCAATCAGGACCGAAGGCACGGCCAGGGCCATCAAGGGGAAGGTCATGGCTAGGGGGGACTCGTGGGGATATTCGCTGTGATGACCGTGAGAGTGGTCATCGTGGCTGGCTTCTAGTTCCCGAGGGTCCATTGCACCGGGACCAAAGGCGAGGATGGGTTCCCCAGCTTCAGCTTCGCTTTTGAGTTGGTGACGAATTTCGGTGTCGTTGCCTCGGAAGGGTCCTTCAAAGGTCATGAAGTACATCCGGAACATATAGAAGGCGGTCATTCCAGCAGTTAGCCAGCCGACCCCCCAGAGGGCGGGATTGGCTTCAAAGGCGGCCCCGAGGATTTCGTCTTTGGACCAGAATCCGGCAAAGGGCGGGATTCCACAAATGGCGAGGGTGCCGACTGCGAAGGTAGCAGCAGTAATCGGCATAAATTTCCGCAGTCCACCCATTAACCGCATATCTTGGGCCAGGGTGGGGTCATGACCGACCACTTCTTCCATGCCATGAATCACGGATCCAGATCCGAGAAACAGCATGGCTTTGAAGTAGGCATGGGTCATGAGGTGAAAGAGTCCGGCGCTGTAGGCCCCGATGCCCATTGCCATGACCATGTAACCCAGTTGGGACATGGTGGAGTAGGCTAACCCTTTTTTGATGTCGGTTTGGGTGAGGGCGATGGTTGCCCCCAGGAAGGCGGTGAAACATCCGGTCCAGGCGATGACGGTCATTGCGCTGGGGATATGTTCAAAGACGGGATACATCCGGGCGATTAAGAAGACTCCGGCAGCCACCATCGTGGCGGCGTGGATTAAGGCCGAGATGGGGGTGGGGCCTTCCATCGCGTCTGGTAGCCAGACGTGGAGGGGGAATTGAGCAGATTTGGCAACGGGTCCGAGAAAGACCAAGATGGCTAAGAGGGCCGCGACGCCTGCACCGATCGCCCCGGATTGGACGAGATCTTGCAGGCGATCGCCCATGATTTGAAAATCAAAACTATCCGTTGCCCAATATAAGCCCAACATCCCCAACAGCAGACCAAAGTCGCCGACACGGTTGGTGACAAAGGCTTTTTGACAAGCATCTGCTGCCGGTTTGCGATCGAACCAAAATCCGATCAGCAAATAGGAACACATCCCCACCAGTTCCCAGAAGATATAAACCTGAACCAGGTTCGGACTGATCACCAGCCCCAACATTGAGGAGCTAAACAGGCTCAGATAGGTGTAAAAGCGCACATATCCGGGATCATGAGCCATGTAGCCATCGGTGTAAATCATCACCAACAGGGCCACAGTGGTCACGATCGCCAGCATCAGCGCCGAGAGGTGGTCAATGGTGTAACCCATTGTTAGGTGAAAATTCCCCGCCGCCGCCCATTCCAGGCTGTACGTGTAGGGTTCATGGCCTTGGATTTGACTCCAGAGCAAGGCAAAGGACAAAACCATTGCTGCACCTACGGAGGAGACCAAGAATGCGGCAGGTACTTGCCGCAGATTATTGGTCGTCTTGTTATAAGAAATCAGGCCCAGGCCGACCAGCATTGCCGCTAACAAGGGCAAAACTGGGATCAGCCAAGCATACTGATAAATTGGTTCCATCGCTGACGCCCACTTAAATACTTCTTTACTGAGTTAACTCACTGGTTAACATTTTGACATAGACCCGCCATAGAAACGGGAGACTAGGGATATCATAGCGATATTCACTCATTTGCATTTTTGGGGTTCTCTGATATAATCGGCGATCGCTTTACCCAGAGCCTTGCCGGACCGACTTTCCAGACCCCTCAACCCCGATTCTCCTAACCCCTGAACCCCACAGGAAAAACCCCACCCAGATTAGACTAGATGGGGTTTAGCTGTTGCACTTTTTAAGAACAATCCACCGGATCACCCGCAGAACAGGTCCCGTGATTAACCCACAGGACTGACGCGATCGATAACATCGACCCCGAAATGTAGAGGCGATTCGCGAATCGCTGCTACATTTCGGGTTTGTCCTCCCCAAATGCGTAAGTCCTGACCCAGAAAAAAGCCGATTGCTGTAAAAAATTCCTGACGAGAGACTCTCATCAGGAATTGATGGCCGGTTGTAACTGGGAATAAGAATGCGCTTTTTGAGTGCTCAGGAGCAGGGACCTTAATTCCCGAGTTAAGTCATCCCGTCCTTGGAACCCTTCAATGCGATGGATAATGGATCCTCCATCAAACAAAATCAGGGTGGGCAACGTCGCGATCCGATAGGTACTTGCCAGCTTTAGGGTTTGATCGGCATTAATTCCGACAATTTTCACTGTTTCGCCCCATTCGGCCTCGAATCCCTTCAAAACCGGGTTAATCAGCAAACAAATCCCGCACCACGGTGCCCAAAAATTCACGAGAACAGGAGTGGTAGCTTCTAAAACTTCTTGTTTAAAGGACCTTTCATTAAGAGACAACACCATGAGACCTCTTGATTGAATGGGTTTGGATATCAACACCGGGATCATGGTACATCGATTTGGGATCGTCTGGCTATCCCCCTGAGTCATCAGTTTCCAGTTTTGCCTCCCACTCCGGGCGAAATTCCGTCTAGTTATAATGCCCAAATTCTATCCCTACAAGGTTTTGAGGGTTTTTAATCATCCCACCCAGATTGAAAAAGTTACAAGAAGCGAGTTAGTCATTGGTCATTAGTCATTGGTCATTAGTCATTGGTGGTCAGCAATACCCCATCCCCCCATCCCCATCCCCTCATCCCCATCAACCAAGGACCAAAAACCAAGGACCAAGGACCAAGGACCAAAAACCAAGGACCAATGACCAAAGACCAAGGACCAAGGACCAAAGACCAAGGACCAATGACCAATGACCCATCCCCCCATCTCCTTGATGTGAGATACCCAGCCCACCTCTGCCCACTTTCTCGGGTAAGAATTTTAGAGAGAACTAAAAATAGAATATTGTCCTGTGCTGAGATGATTAATTAGAGAAAAATCCCCTCCATCCCATTCAGGGGAATTTTTCAGTGGATTTCCTCTGTGGAAACCGAATCAAGGTTATTAAGACCAAAATGGGTTAGAGATTCGGGTGAGGGGAGAGTTGGGTGGAATTGAGCAGATTGAGGGAAGTGGCGAGGGGACGGATTGAGCATAACCTTCCTCGTCCTCACCCATTTCAGCCTTTATCATAAATTTGGGCAATTTTATCAAGTTTTCTGTTTTCGTAAAAGACAAAGCTTTTAAGCCAGAGGAGGGAGTGAAGAATCTTTATGAGATGGAGTGACAAGGAGAAAGTCTCTACTATATAGAGGAGTCGGTGGTCTGTGACTGAAAAAATAGCGCTTCAATGGCAAGGGCCACGACTTGATAAATTCCTTCGATCGCCGGATGGGCAATGTCCTGTCCGAGGAATTAAATTTTAAAAATAGGTGTTGTATTTTTTAGAAGTTCGTTTATAATAATTCTTGTAAGAAGAGTTAGTAAGGAATTAATAATGGCTGAAACAGCAACTGCCCTAAGAGGAAAAGCACTGCTCAAGAAGGCAAAAGAACTCGCCAACTTACCCCGGCGAGAGTTAGCAAAGGCTTGTGGTTACTATACCACCACAAAAGGCGGGGAAACTCGGGTCAATCTAACTGACTTTTATGATGCACTGCTCGAAGCCAGAGGCATCGCCTTGGATCCGGAAGCTAAAAAGAGCACTCGTGGCAGAGAAGCAAGCTATCGGGTTTCGGTCCACCAAAATGGTCAACTGGTGATTGGTTCAACCTACACCCAAGCAATGGGGTTGAAGCCCGGTGACGAGTTTGAAATTAAGCTCGGTTACAAGCATATCCATTTAATTCAAGTGGACGAGTCAGAAAAAGACGGCGAAACCGAAGCGGCTTAATTCAGAGCATCGGGGGGAGCGATCATTAATATAGAGTCCTTTTTGGGAGTTTCTACTTAAGAAAATCAACCGGGTTTCTCTGTCTCAAAACAACCTGTAGAGAGGGAATAAACCTGGAAACAGCCCCAGGACAGGAGGTTCTGACCCGCTGTGTTCTTCAGTAAAATCCCCAGGAAAACTTGTTTTTAGCATGGATTAGGGATAAATTTTTCCGGCGGCAAATACGCCAGGAAGGTGCGGAAGTCATGAATTTTCGCTTAAATATTCTGAAATGGGTTTGCGAGGAAAGACCCTAACCGATGGGATACCATCGTTTCCGTGGATGTAATGGAAAAGCCTTTCGCGATCGCGAAAGGCTTCTTTATTTAAAGAGGCAGTTCATGGAGAGATATCCGAGGCGATCGCCGAGGTATCCTCAACCCGGAATCCAGTGGATGATTCCGGGGAGGATTGAGCCTTCGTGGCCACATCAAACCCTACTCTTCTAAGCGGAAGAGGTCAACCGCGACTGACCAAAAGCTGAATTTGGTATCCCGTTTTACAGATAAATCTTCAGGGATTTTTATCTCAATGACAGCTAGAGTTACTCCATCCCCAGGAGGCGGGAGATAGTCTGGGGTTTCCACAGTCTCAAACCCACTTTACCCGGACTCGGATCGGACTTTTATCGGTCAACTGTCGAGAGGATTGCAACGGATCTCGATGATAAACCCATCGGGATCGTAAAAGTAGATCCCGCGTCCCGTGGGACGGGTGACGGGACCGCTATCGATCGCCACCTGATGCGCTTTAAGTGCCTCAACTGCGCCGTCAAATAATTGCGGATCAATATCGAAGGCGAGATGATTCGCACGGGTAAAGGCACGTTTTGGGTCCGGGTCCGGGGGTAATAAATCCGGTTCGTAAAATAAATCGATAACCGTCCCATCTGGGGTAACAAAATTGGCAACTTTCCCCGTTGCGACTAATTCGCGCAAGGTGCTGGGAACGGACTCCCCAGTCAGTTCCTGTAACCCGAGGATCCGACCATAAAAATGGCGAGATGCTGCCAAATCCCTGACGTTAAATGCGATATGGTGAACTTGTCGCAAACTGCCAGGAGCGATCGCAAAAGTTGGTGATTCTACATTGATTTGCATGATATAGACTGATTTGAGAGAGCAATCTGGGTGGAAATCTATCAGAACATTTTGGAGGAATCCCGGATGGATTGGAATGGTTGATCGCGAGAATTTTTGCCTGAAGGGATGCGATCGCCCCGGGTATAAATGCGATCGCATCCGGGTCCGGATGGGCGAATAGATATCCCTACAACTCCATTGGATCAATTCCCATTTCCCGCAGGCGATCGGCGAGTAACTGGGATTTCTGGCGTTCTCGTTCCAATTCAGATTCCGCTTGTCGCGCCCGTTCTTCGGCCTGTAACGCCCGTTGCTCTAGTTCCAACGTTGTTAAAAAAGGTTCGCCATCGGGACGGTACAGTTGCAATCCCGCCTCTGCCATTTGAAAGCGCACCGCGAGGCGGGGACTCACCCATCCGTTCATTTGTTCGATCGGGTGTAAACTCCCCTCAGACTTGCACCATCCGGCTAAATCCAGTAAATCGGGATGATAGAGATAATATTCTTCAACGCCGTAGTTTTGATAAAATGCCAATTTCTTGGCCATTTCCGAGGGACGGTTCCCGGGAGACCAAATTTCAAACACCACCTGCGGGGGGATATTTTCTTCCTTCCATTGTTGGTAAGACCCCCGATAGCCTTTGGGTCGTCCAAATGCTACCATGACATCCGGGGCTTGTCTGAGTTTGTTATTGCCTTCCACGGGATACCATAGTAAATCTCCCGCGACGAAGACATTCGGATCCTGAGCATAGACCCGTTCTAAATTTTCTTTAATCCAGACGATCAGCGCAAATTGTTGAGTATTGTCTGCCATTGGTTGACCATCACTATCCGGGTAGATCACGGTTGCCTGGGGTTCAGGCGATCGCACTTCTATAACCATAGCCATTTCTCCGTGGGGTTGTGCTACACTTAATTTTAGCAGCAGAAACGTGCGATCGCCGGAGCAACCCTTGAATCACTTCCCGAGTTTTTGCCAGAGGACGACGGTCAGAAACGTGACTAAACTGGCGACCCCTCCGCAAATCACACTTAATAATAAAACCCCAGTCACACCTGAGTTTGTCCCCGGATTCACCGAGGGAACAGCAGGATGAGTCGAGGAAGCGACAGCTACTATACAACCTGTCACCACTCCGACCCCCACGATCGCCACTGCGGTTTTCACGGTGCGATCGCGCTGGGCCTGACGAATTTCTACCAGACCCTGAATCATCTGGGTGAGAGTTTGTATCCGTTCCAAATTTAAGCGGAATGCCTGGATATCCCCTTGCAGCCTGGGGAGGTAACTTTCTTGGACCGATGCGCTGAATAGTTTTAAAAAGGTGAGGTCTGTTAATCCTAAACCATCGGCATCTTGTTCTAACTGATGGCAATATTGATCGTAATGGTCAATCTGGATTTCCATCAAATTGAGATGCATCTCTAACGTCGTGAAGCCGGTGAGCAATCCCGATAGAGCATCCCTCGTAGTTTTGAGGTGATAGAGACTTAGCTCAGAATAATCAGCCATCGCCTCAATCAGTTGATATTGGTTGATTAGCTGTTGGTTGAGCCGTTGACTCTGGCGGTCCGCCCAAATAATTTGATGCCGAGATAATAAAACTTGTTGCCATTGTTCATAAAACCCCCATCCCGCTTGAAACATTTCGCGATCGGGATACAGAATCAGGAGTAAATAACTATTGCCTTCAATCGTCTCCCCGGTGTTTCCCCCAGATGTCCGCCAAAACTCATACAGCTTCACCCCCACATAGTCCCCCGTTGCTTGATGATGCCATCCTTCGGGAGAGATTAAGGTTTTATAGCTCTCTTCGGCCAGCTTTTCGATTTGAGTGGAATTGCCATGTTCCCAAACTCCTGAAATTAGCCAAGTTTGTCCTAAATTATCGGAGGAATGGGGGTCAGGGGTAAGCAGTTTCAGGGTACTGAGCAGACTCTGAACCTGATGGGCGTTATATCTTTCCTGAACTGAACCATCAAAGATTAAGGCATAAGTCTGATGGAGACTTCGCCGTAGATAGCGTCCGAGGATGGCGTGGTTATGTAGGGTTCCTTTGAATTTTAAATCGGCGGTGGGTTGGGTTTGGAGATCGAGGAAAGTTTCCTGACAATCCTGGGCGATCGCATCGGGGATTAATCGGGAAATATCCCCGACTATTTTTTCTAAAACTGAGTGATAATTCTGTTGGCTACTTTGGAGGCTAATGCCCAACCCTTCTTTGAGATGGTAACTAAATAAATATAAGTTAGGAGCGTTGATTTCTAGCATGAATTTTGGGGGCAGGTCAGATCTACTCGAAAAGACGCATTTAATTGTATCGCAGATTTAAGCTGATTTTTAATATCAGTTGGGAAAAATTAACAGAGGTTAGGGTCTAAATCTGCTTCGAGTTGCAGGGCGATCGGTGGGGGAAGGGGGTGAAATATTTTTTTGTGAGGTATAGGGTTCAGGAGGGAAGAAAGTGGGAGGGATAATGTACTCTGGTTTGGAGTCACTTTGTATTGGTAGCAGGATTAAAGGGCAGGAAGAAACGACTGAAGTCGTTACTACGAACACTCCCCATCTCCCCCATCTCCCCCATCTCCCCCATCTTCCAATGACAAATGACAAAGGACAAAGGACAAATGACAAATGACAAATGACAAAGGACAAATGACAAATGACCCCCATCCATAACAAAAACTTCAAGGCAGTTTCCGGACTCCCGGGGTTTGTTGTTGAAACAAGCGCACCAAGGAGTTGTTTAGGGGTTTTGCTGTGCTCATGAATTGATTGATTCCCTAGGGCAAGTCCCCCATCAATCGAAAAAATTTATGGCAAATTGTTGTCCAGCGATCGCTCGGGTGGGGTATCCGGTATGGTATCCTAGCAAGATTCGTGGGGCGGCAGTTGGATTGCCCCGGGCAAAACTAGAAAAACTCTCTTCGCGTTGCTTGATTTAAACTGAATTGTATTTTATTGTCGATGCCCTGTTCATTCCAGCAGTTTGAGGTAATCCCATGACCTTCATTGCCACAATCCTCACCAGTCTAGTCTCAATTCTGGTCGTTCTCGTCGGACCCAAGTTTTCCGATGAAAAACATCGCAATACTGTGCGCGCTGTTGCCCTGTTAATCGGCATTTTAGCAGCGACAGTTTCCTTGTTGAAAACCTTTACGATTATCCCATCGGGAAAAGTTGGGGTGATGGAGGTGTTTGGGAAGGTTGACCCCCAACCCCTGAGTCCCGGGGTGCATTGGGTGAACCCATTTGGAAATGTTTTGAAGTTTTCCACGCGGTTGCGGGATATGCCGGAAAAAATTTCAGCCACCTCCCAAGAAGGGTTAAACCTAGTGGTAGAGGGGACGATCCAGTATCGCTTAGACCCGAATAGTGCAGCGGATGTCTATCAAAATGTGGGGGCCAATGATGGAGAAATCGTGCGATCGCGGTTTCAAGCGATTATTCGGGAAATAACATCCAGTTATCCCGCTAGAGACATTTACACCGCTAAACGAGAGGAAGTCACCCGGCGACTGCGGTTGTCCATGCGGGAGTCTTTAACTCCTCTGGGTTTTATTGTAGAAGAAGCCTTTCTCAAGGATGTGGCGCTACCGGAAAAATTACAAGCTGCCATTGAACAGAAAATGGAGGTAGAACAGGACAATCAGCGCATGGAGTTGGTGCTAGAGAAAGAACGGCAAGAAGCGGAACGCAAGCGGATTGAAGCTTTGGGAATTGCGGAGTATCAACAAATTATTTCCCCGGGTTTAACCTCGCAATTCTTGCAATGGCGCAATATTGAAGCAACCGATCGCCTTGCCAATTCTAATAACAGTAAAGTGGTAATTATGGGCGGGTCTGGCAATAATGCTAATGTGCCAGTGATTCTGCAACCCTAGACGATCGCCCATCCTACTGTAACCGCTTTTTTATTAACCGAAACCAATGGCTGAATCTCCCAAATACTATATTGTCAAGGGCAAAAACGGAACTTGTGAAATTCTCCCGGGCAGTCCCCGGGAAGGACCGGACAACCGAGAACTTGGGGAGAAATGGGGACCCTTTGAGTCCCGGGAGGAGGCGATCGCCCGTCGCGTGGGTTTGATTCGCGCCGGAAAGTGCCAACCGTTATAAACCTGACTGGAGAATCAATCGGTGTCATACAGGAATTATGCACCGATTGATTCCCCTCAAGCGGTGACTAGCGGCCCATCTTGCTTAAAACCCAGTCCCGGGACTCCAATGCCAGATAGAAATCCGGTTGAATTTCCAGGGCTTTTTCGTAGGAAGCCAGGGCTTCATTGTACCGTTCAATGGACTCCAGGGCGATTCCCCGTTGAGTCCAGACCAAGGCATCTTGAGTTTGAGCCGCGATCGCCCGATCAAACGATTCAATCGCATCGGGATAACGCCGGAGTTCATTGAGTGCGACCCCCCGATTGGCCCAGGATCTGCCATCCCTGGGTTCAAACTTCACTGCTTGATCAAACGAAGTAACCGCCTCTGCATAACGGCGTAGTTGCATTTGTGCCAAACCGCGATCGCGCCAAGCCGGATGAAAACTTTCCTCAATTGCCACGGCGCGATCGAACGCCTCGATCGCCTCAAAGTAGCGACCCAAACCCAGACTCAGCAAGACGCCGCGATTATGCCAGCCTTTATAAAAATCCGGTTCGATCGCCAGCGCCCGATCGTAAGCCGCTAACCCCTCGGCAAATTGAGACGCACTATACAGGGTCGTTCCTTTGGCATTCCAGGCTAGATAAAACTCTGGATTAATTTCCAAAGCGCGATCAAACGATGCGATCGCCTCATCCAGGCGTTCTAACTGATCGAGTAATCGACCCCGTTCCAACCAGGCATTCAAATCATCTGGGTTACTTTCAAGCTGACGATCGTAAGCAACCAGGGCCCGTTCAAAAGCGCGATCGGCCTCTTGGGGACGTTGTAAATAGTCTAAAACCAACGCCTTGCGTTCCCAGCCTTGGGGGTCATTCGGTTCCACTTCTAGGGCTTGATCCAGGTCCGCCAGTGCCTCATCGTAGCGCTGTAAACTGAGTAAAGCAAGGCCCCGACCTTTGAGGGCATTCACATCATTCCGGCGCAGTTCTAAAGCGCGATCGTGAGCGGCGACTGCCTCATCGTAGCGCTGTAATTGATACAAAGTTTCCCCGCGATTGTTCCAATAGCGGGCATCTTTCGGTTCTAAACGGCTGGCATTGTCATAAGCCACGAGAGCGGATTCATAGCGATCGAGCAGATAGAGCGCATCCCCGCGACATTTCCAAGCTAAGGCATGATCCGCCTTAATCCCGATCGCCCGATCGCACTGATCCAGGGCTTCCAGGTAGTCCTGGGACTCCAAAAGCAAGCTGGCATTTTGGATAAACTCATCCGACTCCTGACGCGCCTGACGCGCTTGCTGAGAATTGCTCAGGGCGATCGCCACCCCTGCCGTTCCCATCAGGGCCACCACTGCCAGAATCGGCCAGGGTTTGCCAAAGGGTAACTTTTTGGAAACTTGGGTCACCCGTGCTACAGCAGCGCCGATAGGAGCCTTCGCTTTATTAACAGAGGAACTCGCCCCTAGGTCTGCCTGTGGCTGTTCTGCGGGGACCTGGGGAGACACCGAACCCTCCGCCCCCATCGGCACCGGGACCGACTCCGGAAAGGGTTCCATAACGGGTTCTTGGAGGGCGCGCAGATCCGCTAACACCTCTTGAGCCGATTCATAGCGCTCACGGAAATAAGAGCGCACCATTTTATCCAGAATCGCCCCAAAGCGATCGCTCACCTGAACGTGCTTGCGCCAACTGAGTTCTCCCGTATGGGGTTCCGTCCCCAGATAATCGGGACGCACCCCGGTTAACGCTTGCAGGGCGATGGCCCCCAGAGCATAGATATCACTATTCGGGCGGGGATTGCCCACCATTTGCTCCTTCGGCATATAACCCGGAGTCCCGATCGCCGTTGAAGTCGTTAACTGGCCCTGGTCAATGGTCAAAGTGCCAATTTGCTTCACCGAGCCAAAATTGGTCAACATCAGCTTACCGTCGGACTGACGCCGGAAAATACTCCAGGGGGTTAAATCCAAATGAATGGCATGATGTTCGTGAACGAAGGCCAGGGTTTCTAGGACCTCTTGTAATAAAGCGATGGCCTCTTTTTCTTCGTACTTTTTGCCCTGGATCAATTCATGAGAAAGGGACTGTCCCTCAATCTGCTCCTGGACCAAATAAAAGGCCCCATTTTGCTCAAAATCTGCCAGTAACGTGGGGATACGCTCATGAGTGCCTAAACGGTGTAACAATTGCGCTTCCGCATCAAAAAAGCTTTTCGCTTCCCACCAGGGAAAAGTCTCTTGTTGAACGGGTTTAATTTGCTCCACCGTACACCAGGGCATTTCCTGGCGTTGTAAATCCTCCCCTAAAAAGGTTTTACTAAACCGGCGTTCAGCTAACAGACTCACCAGTTGATAGCGACCATCCAGGACATTGCCAATTTCATGTAAAGACCGTAAATCAGCGATCACCTCCGTCGCCTGTTGGTAGCGCTCTTGATAATCTGAGCGCACCATTTTATCCAGAATTTGCGCCAACTTCGGGTTGACCGGGGCCAAATGGTGCCATAAGGTTTGACCCGTTTTGGGGTCTCGTTCTAATTCCCGGGGGGGGACGCCGGTTAAGGCTTGAATGGCGGTCATGCCGAGGGCATAAATATCGCTATTAAAGCGAGGTTTGCCCCCGAGTTGTTCGATGGGGACATAACCCGGAGTGCCGATCGCCGCTGTGCCAATTTGACCTTGGGGAGTGATGGCTAGAGTTTCGATTTCTTTCAGGGACCCAAAATCCACCGGGATAATTTTGCGATCGCCAGTCCGACGGATTAAATTAGAGGGTTTAATATTGCGATGAATCATCGAATGCTGATGAATGAACGCTAACACTTCCAGAACTTGATGCAACAGCGCCATCACCAAGCCTTCACTCCAGCGGTTGCCTCGGATAATTTCTTGACTGAGGTCTTGACCTGGGATAAATTCTTCAACAATATAAAATTTTTGGTCCTCCTCAAACCCATCCAAAATTCCCGGAATCAGGGGATGAGCGCTGAGTTTTTGCATCACTTCGATTTCCCGCCTCAAGCGCCCACGGGCTTCAGCCAGCAGGGTGGGATTGGAGAGATTCGGCTGGAGTTGTTTAATGACACAGGGGCGCGGTTGGTCCGGCTGTTGGTGGTCTTCAGCCAGATAGAGTTTACCAAAAGCACCTCGCTTGAGGTCTTTGATGAGTTGATAGCGCCCTTGGATGAGCTGTCCGGTCATGGCGTTCATCAGTTGCATAGCGTAAGATCTGCGGCGGCGGTTGAGTGAATAATAGTTTTCGGGGGCGAGACGGCCCGTTTGTTTTGGAGTCGTTGGGTGCGATCGCGAGGTTGAAATGATGATTTAGAGGGGTGGCACCCATTCGCGGGTTTAGAAAATCTGATAGGACACCGGAAAAATCAAATCACCGATGCGATCGCCCAGGGGGTTACGACCCCTGCAATGGGTTGAATAGGGGCCTTCGTTCGAGCGCTCCTGGCATTTTGAAGCACTTGCATTCAGGATAAACAGCTCTGGCACTAACAACACATCGATTGATTTCCATGCAAGCAATCCGTTGAACAACAAAGGTTTTTACAGCAAGAATCGCACCCTTCGAGAATTAGCGTGGCGCGATCGCAAGCGATCGGACTTGCCATCGGCGAAAATATCTTCCTATCTTATCGGTTTCTCGTCTACTGTCATCCACCCAATCCAAAAATATCTGGGATATGGGCAGGATTTACGCAATCTTTAAAGTTAAACCCTAAATGTAGAGGCGAGAAAGCGAATCGCCTCTACATTAGACTTCTTACAAAAATCCGGATTGATCCCCCCAACCCCCCTTAATCAGGGTAGGGCTGTTTCATTTTAAAGTTTTTCCGACACCGTAAGCGTCACAGCCAAAGGTTTTGCGGCCTTATTTACTAAGTTGAAACTAAAAATCAAGAAACCACCCCGTCCCTTCGGG
>NZ_JAMXOT010000158.1 GCF_024220515.1 Oscillatoria sp. HE19RPO | reverse complement strand
CTAGCGGGATTGTCTCTTATCTTGATTTATAATCAGGGCTTGTTAAAAAGGCCAAGGGCCTGTGTTATGAACACCGATATCTCGGTGCGGTTTGTTATGTGCTTACTTTACCCGCATCTTACGGGAAAGTTTATCTATCTACAGGTAGAATCTGCTGCTACCTCTATAGGTAGAGAACCTTCTGCCAAGGCAATGAAAGTTTTAAAAGCTATGCTTTGTAGCTAGTCTGACTTCATCTCATACGGAGCAAGGAAAACCCCAAAACCAACAATCCCACGCCTGTTGCCACAGGTGGAATTGTTGGTTAAATGAATCATCCGGATGCTGCCCCCTCTGCACTCTGATTAGCCCCGTCAATTTTTCCTATAATTAAGGATTATGCCATTTTAAACCCCTCAAAAATGTGCCTTGTTCATCCCCGCCTTTTTTTGCTTTTGGAAACATAGACAGGAGACGAACCGGGACCTGATTGAGAGTTTTACAATGCCGATCGCTGGCGGAGGGTAAGTCGTACCACAGCAGTTTCTCCCGATCGCGATCGCTGACTTCTACCTGTAAAATCCCCGTCTCCTGATACCATTGTCGCAACTTTTGCCAAATCTCCTGGACATAAACCCGGGAATCTGGGTCCTCCACCAACCCCGAATCCTTGACAAACTGCCACAAATGTTCCGAAGCGCATTGGATTTGGGTCATCGCTTCCTGGGTGGGACTATAGTCAATCCCATCGCGCATCAATCCTTGCAACGCCTCCAAGACTCGATTCAAATAAGCAGGCAGCACTTTGGATTTTAAAAACTCCGGGTCATATTTGAATCGGGGGTCCGCAGGCAATTCCCCGCGTCGAGGGTTGGGATTTACAGCAAAGGTTTTGGTAAAGGGGAGGACCGCATAGCGACTGCGAATTGCTTCCATGACTCCCGCCAGTTCCGGGATATCGTTCCAGTTAAAGATAAACACCGCATTAATCGCCGTTTCATAATCATCCTTGCCTTTGCGTTCAATCACAAAAGACCGATCGCCGGTAATGGCAATTTTCAAACATTGCAGGCGGTCCAGGGCCTCAGCGTTGCGATTTTCAGAGGGCCAATTCACCCGGGACCCTTCCAATCGGGCAACGGGAAACAACCGTCCGCGATCGGCTTGTTCAAAGGCTTCCACGGAAACCGAGGTGAGTCCCTGATAGCCATACAGCATCGCTGTCACTTCCCGCAAACTATCCTTACCATTGTTGCCATCCCCTTTGGCAAGTAATGCTTTAACCATTCGTCCTTTCAACCGACGGACGGATTCTAAATCCAGGGATGCGGCAATGGTTTTGAGGAAAATATCCCGATATTGGGGTTCCAGACATTCCAGGAGGCGATCGCAATCCGTCGGATCCGCCTCGGGGTCATACGTCACCAGTGGTTGATACAGATAAAAATGTTGGCGGGGGTCATGGGGAACCAGTTTCCAGGAGGGCTGACCCTTGCGAGTAAACGAGAGTTGGAGAACCCCATTGGTGCAGTTCAGTCCCGGGGGATTCACCCGTCCCGGGGCGATCGCAAACATCAATTTCACCCATTCCAGGGCTTTTTTCACACTGCTGGAACTGGCGTAAGGATAGCGAATCTGACCTTTCACATCAATGGGGAAGGAATTGCAAAATTGCGTAATCCGATAAAGTTCTACCGCATTCGGTGAGGCTTCGTAATAGGTCCCCTGCCATGCATAGAGGGTATTGTTGACGCAAATCCACGGGCGATCGCCATAGAGAAACTTCACAATCGCCTGGTTAAACTCCACCACGGGGAAAAAGCTATCGTAACTTTCGCTTCCCAACTGCTGCGAGTTCCGATGAGTCCCTTGGCGAATCACTCCCTCTAACCGTTGAATCAAATCTGAGGGAATTGCCGAATTTTCCAGCATTTCCCGAATATCTCCCTTTTCCGGCAACTCGGGATCAATCTGCGTCGGGTCCAGTTCCAGGCAGGGAACCCCCACTTTGGCTGCTGCTGTCGCCACTTTCGCCGCCTTTTTCCGCCCAGTTTCATCGCGATCGGGGAGGATGGCGATCGTTGCCTTCTCATTGGCATGGCGCAAGCGAATCAAAAAACTCTCAATTTCCACATCCGTCCAGGCGCTACCTTGAAACGTCACCGCAGCTAACCCCAAAGTTCGGGCAATTTCCACACAGCCTTCCCCTTCCAGCAATAACAATACCGGAAACCCTTCCACCACGCGGGCGCTGGCTGCTAATGCCTCAGTTTCTCGATAGGCTTTCCAGGGGTCGTTGCCTTTACTCCAAATCGGCAATCCATCTTCATTCAGGTGACATTGCCGAAAGGTTTTCTTATGACCTTTGCGCTGTTTGGGGTCCAGCCATTCAAACCGATACACCACCTGGTTATCGCTGTAGTTGTAACGGATTTCCACGGCATGATTGGGGACCCCTTTCGGCTGGAAGGAGAGTTTTTGGGATTTAGGGGGAATCCCCGGTTGACGCAACCTTGCTAAAACCGGCTGTCCCTCGGGGAAGGGGGCGGGTTTGAAGGATTTTTGGACAGTTTTTTGTCGGGGTGATCCCGGGGAAATGACCGAACGGTTAATCCCCAAGGCAGCCCGAATGTCTTTACATTCACACCCATTCCAGCATTGATAAGCCCCGCTTTGGGGATCAACCGTTAGATTCTGTCCTTCGCAGACTGGGCAAATATAGCGATTTTTCTTTCCTGCCACGGGTTCTAAGGTTTCTACCCAGTTGAGCATATTAAATGGACTCCCACCGGCAACTTTGACAGATGCAGACAGGAATTCAGCGTTGATGCTGGCATCACGGGTAGAATTGAACACGATTGGCTCCTTTAACTGAGGGTTTACAAGATACCAGGGCGTTCCGCGCCTGAACTGGTATTTTCAGGGAATGGTCAAATTGAATGAATAGGGCGATCGCCCCTCTTACCCAGACTGGCAATAGCGAACTGTCTTACGGGTAAATACAGGGGGATGCCCTCCCCACGCGCCCTTATCGTTTAGGGTGTTGCATGGGGACTAATTCTGGGTATGGGTCCGTCTCAAGCCCCTTTGTCTTACAGCTTCTGCGTCAAATGCTCCAGGATTGCATAATCGCAATCGAACATAAGATAATTGCAAAGATTACAAGGGGGTCTCTCTTGATCGGTTCTCCAGTACCACGGGAAAAAATAATACCATTTTTGTCCGAGTCTCCACCATAAAAATAAGATAAAGTCTCGGTTCTTTTTCCGACCCAAACCGAGGCCCTATCGGGACCCTCTCCCTTGACTGGCTGCACTCTGCAATCCCCATCTCTGGGACTCAGCAGGCATTGATCGGTAATTCCAAATCTGCAATGCGATCGCCCTCTCCCGGGGGTCCTTCTCTGGGGTATCTCCACCCCAGCGATCAAGTTTTCATCTCACTTTCATCAGAATCAAGTTTGCGGATAATGATTCACCTTCCCATTCACTTCCTCTCCAGTCCCCTCCCCTTGGCAAGGGGAGGGTTAGGGTGGGGTCCCTCTGTGAACGGTGATTTACCTTTCTATTCAGTTCCTCTCCAGTCCCCTCCCCTTGGCAAGGGGAGGGTTAGGGTGGGGTCCCTCTGTGAACGGGAAAAGCGCGATCGCCTTACTTTGCCAAAGAGAAGGGACCAGAGGTAGCGGAATTCGGTGGGCGGGGTGAATTGATGACTGAGTGAAGAAACGACTGAAGTCGGGACGTTGAACGGTTAATGCTTACCAGTCGTCACGGCGACGGCGGATCGGGGTCCAATCATCACTGGAACTGGGGCTGTTTGGGGGTTCGGGGTTGGGGAATTCCTCCAGAGTGGGTTCTGCGATCGCCTCTGGGGATGTTTCCTCCTCCAGTGTTTCCTCTGGGGATGTTTCCCCTGAAGGAGGTGGGGTGACAATTCGGTAGTCTGCATTGTAGGGAGAATTGCCTTTATCCCCGCCAGAGTCTCGATTCTGATCATAACTATAGGAATAACTGGACCCCACCCAAGACTCGGCCACGGGTTCTCGGACCACTTCGTAATTGTAGCCCTCCACTGATTCGGGAAAGGATTGGGCGTTGGGTTCATCAATGAAGTCCTCATCTTCATCAATCCAGTTTTCTTCTTCCAATTCGCTGGAGTTGGGAACAGGGATGCGACTGCCGGTTTCCCCACTTCGATTGAACCGATTCGGGACATCCTCCTGAATCACCGTGGCGTTATTGCGTGATAAGGGGGGTTCGCTGCGACGGGTTCCAGGGGGCTGTGGGGAGGCACTCGGGTCCAGAGGGCGTTGGTTTCTGCGGGGTCTGGGGTCGCGGGTATCCCAATAATGATAGAGTCCGAAGAGAATGGCGATCGCCCAAGCAGTTAACACCCCCAGGGCGATCGCTGCTAGAATCCAGACAGAGAGAGGCAGGGCGATCGACCTCATGCCTAAAAACACCAAAGACAGGGATGGCGACGTATTTTGCAGAGCAAAAATTGTCAATCCCCCCAAAACAACCAACAGCAGTACATTCCGAAATTCACGCATATTTTATTTTGTGATTCATTAATCCCGGTCAGGGATGCCCACAGTTTCCCCACTTCCTACGGACCTATTTTAGCATCGGAGTCTACTAAACTAAACCCGCACCCTGAAGGGTGGGGCTACAGGGACAAAGCCTGCCTAAGCGCTGGCGCGCAGGCTACGCCAAACGCAGGCTACCCGAGCATTGTTATACCAAATCCGGTTATGAAAATTAGTTTTTATAGAGTAGCCCGCGCAGGCGGGCTTTGTCCGTATAGCCCCACCCTTTAGGGTGCGGGTTTCGGCATTTATTTTTTGGAGTTCACTGTCCTTCCCAACGCCGAATCGGTACGCAGTCAATGTCGAATTGATCCAATGCCCGGGCAATGGTAAAATCCACTAAATCCTCAATGGTTTGGGGTTTGTGATACCAAGCTGGAATCGCCGGGACAATTCGGGCACCGGCTTCTGCTAATGTCGTTAAATTCCGCAAATGAATCAAACTAAAGGGCGTTTCCCGAGGGACAATTACCAGTTTTCGGCCTTCTTTGAGTTGAACATCTGCCGCCCGTTCTAATAAGCTAGAACTCAATCCTGTAGCTATTTTAGCAACGGTACTCATACTGCAAGGAATGACCAACATTCCCAAGGTGCGGAAGGAACCGCTGGCAATGTTTGCACCGACATCTTGCCAGGGATGACAAGTCAGTTTTCCCTCCGTGACGCTTCCGGCGCGATCGCGCCAAAATATCTCTTGTTGTGCGGGTTCCGCAGGCATTCTAACATTCTCTTCGGCTTGCCAAACCATATAGGTTGATTTGGATGCCACCAGTTCAATGCGATAGTCTGCCTCTAACAAAAATTTAACCGTTCGCACGGCATAAATTAACCCAGATGCGCCCGATATGCCAAGGATTAAAGGTCTATTTTTATCGTTGATAATATTCTCCTTTTTTGATTCATTCAGGGAGGATTTAAGGATTAAAGCGGGTGAGGCCAAATTTTAGAACAAAATGGACTGAATATTATCCTATCATTCCGAGCAAAGTTTGTAAATAGACCAGGAGTGGGGTTAGCAAATCCTTTCCCGGAATCCATAAATAGCCAATCCCACCTACAACTATTAATTTTCCAGTTAACCTTCAAAGGCCGGCTGCCTGGAGATATTTTATCCTTTAGGGTCTGAAAAACTTAAAAAATTAAGCCCGCGATCAGGCGGGCTTTATCCATTTTCTGTCCGAATTTTTGCTGTCGGACCCAGGGCTAATCATCAGAAGATTCAAGGGAGATTAAATATCTTCCTCGTAATCATAGTAATTCCGTTCACGTTCGCGATATTCGGTATAGTCTTCGCCACTGGCTTCACTGCCGCCACCGACTGCCACGAGGTCGATTTGTTGACGGTAGTAATCCACACTTTTAACTTGAACTTCGACGATATCGCCTAAGCTGTATTGCTTACGATTTTTCCGACCGACGAGAGTTTGCAGGCGAGAACGATACTCGTACCAGTCATCTTTGAGGGAGGAAACATGGACGAGTCCTTCCAGACGCAGGGGAATTCCTTCGGGTCCTTCGACTTCGATTTCCACAAAGAATCCGTAGGATTGAACGCCGGTGATTAATCCGCTGAAGGTTTCGCCGGTGCGTGCCTTCATCAGTCCGGCTTTTTTGAGTCCTTGGAGGTCCGCTTCTGCTTCTTGGGTGAGCTTTTCACGATCGCTCAAGTGACCGACGATGGTAGCAAAATGACTCTCAAATTCGCTGTGAGTCGTCGGAGGCAGAACGTTCCAAGAGATTTCGCCGTGACTGTTACTGCTATGCAGATCGACGTACTCTTTAGAGCGAGCCGATTTGCGATCGCGTCCTTCTTCAAACACGGTTTTTAGCAAGCGTTGTACCAACAGGTCTGCATATCGCTGCACTGGGGAACAAAAGTGAGTATAACCCGTGTTGAGAGCCAGTCCAAAGTGAGAGCCGGCAGTGGTACTATAACTGGCGGGTTTTAAGGTATCTTCCAGGAGATAAGTAAGGACTCGCTCGCACCCAGAGGCGGCAAAGACTTCGGTAAAGTCCTGGAAGTCAATCGGAGTCACTTCTTCCGGGTCATCGAGTAGAACTTCTACCCCCATATTGCTGGCGAGTTTGATCAGCTCATCGACTTGTTCGAGGTCGGGAGCTGCTTGCACCCGATAAATTCCCGGAACTCCCAATTGCTGTAAGTGAGTGGCCACCAGTTGGTTCGCCAGAATGGTAAATTCACACAGCATCCCTTGGGCGGTAATGTGAGAAGAGAGGGAAATTGCCCCTTCTGCACCTTCATCGTTATAAACCGAGGGACAAATGCCATATTGATTGGGGGGAAGATTCAGGTCAAATCCCCCACGAGCGCGCCGCCAGTTTTGCATGGCATAGCTCAATTGGAACATTTTTTCCAGAGTTTGAGCGATCGCCGAGGGTAACGGGTCAGGCTCTTCCAGGGATTTTTGACGCTCTCGAAACTCCAACCACCAGGCCGGGATGGTTTCCGGATCAAGATGTTTTTCCTGCAACTTATCCAGAATCGGTTGCGCTTGGCGATCGCTCACTTGATAATCAACTTTGATGACACTGGGTTTAATTTCAAAATCAACCACCCCATCATCATCTAAAATGACTAACACCGAAACCGCGAGGCGGTCTTCTCCGGTCACTAAAGCGCAGGAATCCAACGCCAACTGTTCGGGAATAATCGGCAATACCATATCCCCCAGATGTGCCGAAACCGATCGCCTGCGAGCTTCGCGATCCAACGCCGTATCTGGCTTGACATAGTGGGCGACATCTGATACGTGAATCGAGAGACGCCACTCGCCACTTTTGAGAGTCTCCAAACTAAACGCTTGTTCCACCGTCGGAATGGAACTGCGGAGTCTGGATGCAGGCATCAAGGCAATGGTTTGGAGACTGCGTAGATCTAAGCGCCCTTTAATTTCAGCTTTTCGCAGGGGTTTAGGTAAATCTGCGATCGCATCAAGAACGACTTGGGGGAAGGCGCGAGGCAAGTCATGCTTACAGCAAACAATATCCAGATCATTGGCATCTTCTGCATCGGATCCGAGGATTTGTGCGACTCGTCCGAGGGGGGGATTGCTGCCGAGAGCATACCGCAACACTTCGACATGAACCAGATGTTCGACCGCATCGACGAGGGACACCCCATTTTGTTTGAGGTCGAGTTCAAATAACAAGCGATCGTCTAACGGAACCGCTAAATAGCGATTGCCCGTTTGCTTGACTCTTGCCAGTACCGACGGGTTGGCACGTTCTAGGATTAACTTCACCTCGCCTTCGGGAGAACGGCGACGAGAGCCTTCTTTAATGATATTCACCAACACGCGATCGCCATTCCAGGCATTACTCAAATGGCATTCGCGGATGTAAATATCCTCAGTCCCCTCCGTATCCTGAATCGCAAAGCAAAACCCCTTGCTAGAGCAGCGCAGTTTTGCTTCTACGAGACTTTCTTCCCAAACCCGCCGATATCGACCTTTTTCCTTGACAAGCACGCCGATTTTTTCCAACGCATCGAGCGCGATTTGTAAGTAGCGCGTGCTTTTTTCATCCTGACACCCCAATTTCTTCTCTAAGATTTTGGGAGCGACCGATTTATCATCGGTAAAATTTGCCAGTAGTGTAGCGATTGAAAAGTCCATTCAGAGATCGATCCTTCTTTTATCCATTCGGTTCTCTTTCCAGGCATCAAATGTCTGGTGTTGCTGCTTGTTTTCCATCCAGCCGAGCCTCAAAGGTGACGCAAATGACGAATATCCCCTTATTGAACTCGTTTGACTTCCTTCAAGCTATAGTGATGCCAACGTTCAAGCCAAAACAGTTGCATCGCGTCAATCCCCTGTCAGTTTTCAACGGAGGTCGTTATCGTATCATACTCCCCGATCGACCCATCCGAATCACAACTTACAGACTCGGAAAGCGACGCGCATCGTGCGACTTTTTCAGCATCAGCGTCCAGTTTCCCAGCAATGCAAGCCAACAGTTGGCCAATGCTTGGGTTACTGACGGACTCCTTGCACAGGAAAACAGGAGGGTTGACCCACGCGAAATGCATTTGAAGGCGATCGCGCTTACATCCCTAAAGACAATGAAGAACAGATACCCAATGCCGGGGTAGACTCGCCGGTGATTCATGAACCCAATCTATCCCAGGGACACCAGCCAAAGCGAAGGGGCGGTTGTTAGGTGTAGAACCCCCTCAAACTGGCTCGCCATGCCTGGGGATTGAACAGAGTTAGGATCTAAAGACACTGAAAAACTCTACCGAGTTGCTGCCGTATCTGTTAGATATCCCACTCATAAAAACGAGCCGTTGCTTGTTCTAGCGGCATGGTTTCTGGCTTTTCTCCCTAGGGAATTGATATTTGCCGTTAGCCTAGCTCTCTGGCGATCAATCGCGAGGGCTTTACTGAAAGGCGGCAGTTTTTGCCCTAGGGTCTTTCACAAGTGACCTGTTTTCTGGCATTGTAGCATTGTAATGACATTAAATTTCCCAGAAGCCAATTTCCCTGATTAAAATGTCAAGTATCCCCGTAAAATTTCCCGGGCTGAATCTGCTCCCTTAAAATTTTGAGTATTGATACTACCCTCACCCATCATGTTGATTGAATTTCGCTCTCGCTATCCAACCGCCAGCTTAATTTCTGAATTACTCACCCTTCATCAAGGACTCTATGTGGTGCGGACCTTGGTACAAATGGATGGGGTGACGCTTGCGACGGGGATGGCGGCTGAACCGACCATCGAACAAGCGGAAGATCGCGCCCGCGTTCGGGCGATCGCAGTTTTAGGGACATCGGTCTCTGTGTCTGAGGCTACCCCCTCGCGCAACCTATCCGAGTCTCCAGTAACGACACCCGCATCGGCTCCAGCTTTTAATACGCTACATTTGGGACAAGGCAAAACCCGTGCTAGGCCGACTTCAGCCCCCATGAGTTCCCCCGGGTTCCCCGAATCTCAACTCTCAACTCCCCCGGAAACAGCCCCCCCATTCCCAGAGATGGAAAAGCCGGGCCCGAGTCCGGATCAATGGCTATCGGGTCATTCTACCCAGAGCGAATTTGCACCCCAGAGTTTACCCGAAACCTCTGGGTTTCCAGAGAGTCCGACTCGTGCCGATGCTGATCCGTTCTCTGAGTACAAATCCCCGGATGAACCCAAGTCCGGTCTCCCAACTGATTATGGGGTCTCCAGTTCCACTGCCCAAGCCTCCGCAGAGACCCACTCTAACGCCACTCAATCGGGTTCAGTGGATTTATCTGATGCGATCGCCCAAACCACCATTGAGATCAAACGCTTAGGCTGGACCAACGACCAAGGGCGCAACCATCTGAAACAGAACTATGGGGTCCCCTCCCGTTCTCTCCTCTCGGAAGACCAATTATTGGACTTCTTAACCTATCTCAAAAACCAGCCCAGCCCTTAGAAGGGATTGTAGCCGCAAAATTTTAGAGTTCAAGTGGTTAAACTGGGACTTTTTCCCACTAGAACTCTAAAGTTTTTTTTGAATTACCTCGGTTCAACCCTTCGATAGACCGCTACCCCAACCCTACAATGCCCCCCTTTAGCTCCCACCTTTGAACGGTGGGAACCCAAAAAATTAAGGTTGGGTCCCAGGGGTAGCCAGAGGTATCAAAGTCTGTTCACCTGGGAACCCAACCGGAATTTAACTCACCGCTACCGGACGGCTGGCAGAGGGACGGCGATCGATGACCAAATCAATCAGTCCGTAGTCCACAGACTCTTGGGCGGACATGAAAAAGTCCCGTTCTGTATCTTGTTCAATCCGCTCAAGGGGTTGACCTGTATGCTCCGAGAGCAAAGTATTCAGGCGTTTTTTGTGGTACAGAATTTCTTTGGCTTGGATTTCAATATCCGTCGCCTGCCCTTGAGCGCCCCCGAGGGGTTGATGAATCATGATCCGAGAATGGGGTAAGCTCATTCGCTTGCCTTTGGCACCGGCACTTAATAAGAAAGCACCCATGCTGGCGGCTAATCCCAGACAGATGGTAGAAACATCGGGGCGGATGTGGTTCATGGTGTCGAAAATTCCCATGCCTGCCGTCACCGATCCACCGGGGGAATTGATATAGAGGTAGATATCTTTTTCGGCGTCTTCGGCTTCTAGGAAGAGCAACTGGGCAACAATCAGGTTCGCTAGGTCTGCGTCCACCTGTTGTCCCAAAAAGACGATGCGATCGCGCAGGAGGCGAGAGTAGATATCAAAGGCGCGTTCACCACGCCCAGATTGTTCGATTACGGTTGGGATCATCTAGCTTGCCTGTTTACGTTACGTTTCTTAAATTTTACCTAAATCAGCCAGTATCCTCCCAGGTTGTCTGGATGTTTCTACTCTCGGACTGGGTTTAAAGTGCTCTGACGTAGGGTTCTGATGACTCAAGTTGATGTATCGCGCTGCTTTGCAGTCCCTCAGACCCTTGACCTAAATATGGAAAATTGGGCAAACCGTTCGGTTAGCCCTCCACTGTCTATTTGAGCAGTTCATGCTCATTCTACTAATTAATTTTTTAGTTCCAACGAGCACCACACTCCGACCGGATAGTACCTTGATCGGGTACGGTTTTCTCTCTGGACCCGATCGCCTTCCATCCGGTTTGATGGCGATCGCTCCATGAACAAGAGCAGCGTTAAAGGGCTGTTATGAGTTCTGTCATGAGGAATGGGAATGACCGAAAAAATGGAAAGATGCACCCTGTAATGAATTCCGGCGTTGCGCTGACTGATGAGCGCGAACCCCATAGACTCTCAGGAATTTTGGCTTCAAATTTGCGTCGGTTCGGGTCTGTGCTGATCTTGACCTGAGAACGATCGGCGCGATCGTCAATTGGGCGATCGGTTCGGTTCTTATCGTCCACTTCCCCGATGATCCGGTTCGTTTCCACGGGAGACATCCGCGCTGGCAATTTGGGCATTTGCACCAGAGTTATTTTCTTTTGAAGTAAGATATTCGACGCCTGAAAAATTGACATTAATCCCTAATAAAAGCAGGCCAAATAACACCAAGCATTTGTAGATGCTCATAGATAAATTCCTTTTTCGACTGTTATTTCTCTCTACGGAATCTCTACAAAACATCCGGCTAGTTTTAAAATTATTTGGGGTAGAACCCTCTCATATCTAAAGCTCCAAGATCCGGAACATTTCAAACCTCAAGTCGTCTTTTCCTTTATTCTTCAATCCTTCCAGCTCCGATTTAGCCCCAATCCGCTTGGCTGATAATCTCGTGCCGAAAACTTTGTAAAGATGGATACGAAAGTGCCTCGTTTCCCCATTGGGGTACAGAAATATTCCTTTGGGGATTAAAAAACAAAGTAACTCCCCACTCATTCAAAGGAAGTCGCCTCTCAGAATGTCGATCTGCCTCAAGTCAATCCCTCTAGCTTATTTTTAGCGAAAAACTTTTTTTAATAAACAGAAAAATTTAAGTTTAAAATATTATCAAATCCACAGTTTGCGCTTCGGTTGGTTTAAGCCCGTTGAAGATCTAAATCAAGCTTCTAAACCATCCCCTCAACCATACAATGTGAGATGGCTGGAAAAATAAATTTAATGAACGAACCTCAGCCAAGGCGATCGCCCTTGGGAGAGTCGAGGATTAAAGATCGCGGTTGGGTCCTCTAACTCTTCGAGTTCCAGTTTGTAGAAATTCGGGAAATTCCGCATCCCAACCGATGAAACGCTGCTGCTAAACAACACAGACTAAAAATTTTTATATCCGGATAAAAATCAGGGAAGGGTTCAGAACCCCCGGGATTTTCAATGGGATTAAAGACCAATCTTTGAGACCCGTAGACCGCAGAAAGTTGAACAAAGACCCACCCACAATCAGCAGACTGGGGGCAACGAAACAGGGACCTCTATCCGGTTCAATAGGGTCCCTCTCAGGAAGAAATGGCAGAGAATTTTTCCAGTCCCCTATCCCCTATCCCTCCTTCCGGAGAAAGTCTGTATCAATTCATGCAGCATACTGTCAAATGAAGCGTTAGCATGAGATAATTTATCACCAAATTCAGGTTTGAGATTAGAAAGTTTGTCTGCACTGCTCAAGAAATCGGAGTTTCCAGGGAATATCGTAAGGCTGGCGAATGGATTAACCGTGATTCACCAACATATCAGCGCTACACCCGTGGTTGTGGTTGATGTGTGGGTTAAAGCAGGTGCAATCCGGGAACCTGACACCTGGTCAGGAATGGCTCATTTCCTGGAACACATGATTTTCAAAGGGACCCTAATCCAGCCTCCGGGTGCCTTTGACTGTCTGATTGAAAATCGGGGTGGGATGACCAATGCCGCCACGAGTCATGACTATGCCCACTTTTTCATTACCGTTGCGGCACCCTATTTAAAAGAAAGTCTGCCTGCCTTGGCGGATCTATTGCTGCATCCGGCAATTCCCGATGATGAGTTTCTGCGGGAACGGGACGTGGTACTGGAAGAAATTCGCCAATCGGTGGATAATCCCGATTGGCTGGGGTTCCAAGCGATGATGGAGACGATTTATCAGCAGCATCCTTATCGACGCCCAGTCTTTGGCGAGGCGGAGATTTTGATGGATCGATCGCCTGAAGAAATGCGAATGTTCCATCGCTGCCACTACCAACCAGAAAATATGACCGTGGCGATCGTTGGCAACGTCACCTTAGCCGAAACCCTCGATTTAGTACAGGACGCCTTCAACAGCTTTCCCACCCCCCTAGACTGGGAAGACTGCAAACAAGAGGCCGAACCCCCCATGACTGAAATTCGGCGTCGGGAACTGTTCTTACCCCGTCTGGAAGTGGCGAGGTTAACCCTAGCTTGGACGGGACCGGGAGTCGAACAGCTACAGGATGCCTACGGTTTAGACTTGCTTGCCGTCGTCCTGGCAGAGGGGCGAAATTCCCGTCTAGTTCGAGAATTGCGGGAGATCCGGGGACTGGTTCACGGCATCGGCAGCGATTTTTCCCTCCAACGGGATTCCAGCTTGTTTACAATTGGGGCATGGCTCGATCCCAAACACCTGGATCTGGTGGAAAATGTGATTCTCGATCGCATCGAGGAGTTACAGGCTCAACCCATTAATCCGGCGGAACTGGCCCGCGCTCAACGCCTGCTCTGTAATGATTATGCCTTTTCCACCGAAACCCCGTCTCAACTGGCTGGGTTGTATGGTTACTATCAAACCATTGCCGAGGCTCCGGCTGCGGTGGCCTATCCGGATTGCATTCAATCCTATAATGCGGCAGACTTGCAACGGGTAGCCAATAATTATTTATGCCCGAAATATTACGCAGTCACAGAACTCAAACCGCTAGACTGAGTTAAACTCCAGACGAATACAAGGAACCTAATTTTCGTGACACAGAACGTGACGCAATCGCTACAGAAGACAATCCATCGCACGGTTTTGGACAATGGCATGGTGGTGATTGCCGTGGAAAATCCCGCTGCTGATATCATTGCTGCCCGGATTTTTATCAATGCCGGGAGTTCATGGGAGTCCCCAACTCAGGCGGGATTGTCGCATCTGCTGTCTGCGGTGTTGACGAAGGGGACCGAAGGGCGATCGTCCCTAGAAATTGCTGAATTGGTGGAGTCGGTGGGGGCGACCCTGAGCACGGATACGACGCCAGATTATTTTTTGCTGAGTTTGAAAACGGTTTCGGGTGATTTCCCGGAATTGTTGCGGCTGTCTTCTGAACTGTTGCGATCGCCCACTTTTCCCGAGTCTGAGGTGGAACTGGAACGCCGTCTAACTCTGCAAGGAATTCGCTCTCAGCAGGAACAACCGTTTACCATTGGCTATGACCAAATGCGGCGAGCCATGTACCCGGATCACCCCTACGCTCATTCAGTTCTGGGAACGGAAAGCACGGTCTCTCAGTTGACTCGGGAAGATTTAGAAACCTATCATCAGACCTATTTTCGCCCCGATCGCATCGTGATTAGTCTCACGGGTCGAATTACACCGTTAGAAGCAACGGCGTTGGTTGAATCGGTCTTTGGGGATTGGCAGGCCCCTGCTGTTGCTGTGTCCCCCTTGGAATTACCCCGGTTAAAACCTAATCCCCGCTTTCTGAGTTCCATCCAGGATACTCAACAGTCCATCGTGATGGCAGGGTATCTGGGTCCTTCCGTGGTAGGAAATGACTCCTTGAATCCTAACCCGAGGGATTATGCCATCCTCAAGTTACTGAATACCTATTTGGGAAATGGGTTATCCAGTCGGTTATTTGTGGAACTTCGGGAAAAACGGGGTTTAGCTTATGATGTTTCGGCATTCTACCCGACTCGTCTGCGGGAAGCGGCGTTTGTGGTTTATATGGGGACGGCTCATGAAAATACGGCGATCGCCTTAAAATGTCTCCAAACTGAAGTAGAGCGTCTGAGCAATACCATCCTGGAGGAGGACGAGTTACAATCGGCCAAAAATAAGCTCCTCGGTCAATATGCTCTCGGCAAGCAAACCAACGCTCAAATCGCTCAAGTCTTTGGCTGGTATGAAATCTTGGGTCTTGGCATTGAGTTTGATACCCGCTTCACCGAAGAGGTGGCCGGAATTTCTCCAGAGGAGGCCCAGGAAGCTGCCAGTCGCTATCTGACTCAAGCTTACATCTCTCTGGTCGGACCCTCAGAGGCGATCGCGCCGTTATGTGAATCGGTTGCCTATTAATCTGTAGCTCTGTCTATAAGGTACTTGCAGCAAAATGACTCGGCGAAGGAGTCACTACGAAAGTTTGTATTAACCCCTTAAGGGGTAGCCCTGTCAAGGTGTATTTGTAGGGGCGTATTGCATACGCCCTCTCATCTATGCAATACGCCCCTACAAGAAACTCCGGATGAGGCGGAATTGAATTTACGGATAAAGAGGGCGTATGCAATACGCCCCTACAAGAAACAAGGATGAGGCGGGATTCAATTTACGGATAAAGAGGGCGTATGCAATACGCCCCTACAAGAAACAAGGATGAGGCGGGATTCAATTTACCACCTTGACAGCGGCTAAAATCAGCAATAAGTTAGTCGAGTAGGAGGCTAGAGACATTGACAGAGGTTGTATTTAATCCAATGAGCTGGATCCGTTCCACCGCCCAGCTCATGGTATGCAGTTTATCTCTGGTTTTGAGTTCGGTGCCGATCGCCGCGATCGCCCAGCCGACCCCTTTCGTACAGCGATCGACCTTACAACAGGGCACCCGAGGTCAAGAAGTCACGGAACTGCAAGCGGTCCTCAAACTGATGGGATTTTACACCGGACCTGTGGATGGCATTTATAGCGAAGGCACAGTAAGAGCCGTTTCCTCGTTTCAGCAGGCAGCCGGGTTAACCCCCGATGGAATTGTCGGAGAGGGAACCTGGAATCGCCTCTTTCCGCCCTCCCCCGGTGCAGTTGTCTCCGGTGTGGTTAATCCCTCGTCCGTTCCGTTTATGCAATCCTCCCGTCCCATCCTGCGACAAGGCATGGAAAGTGATTGGGTAGCGCAACTCCAACAGCGTCTCAATCAACTGGGCTTTTTTGAAGGGTCCCCCACCGGCGTCTTCGGCCCTCGAACCGATGCCTCTGTCCGAGAATTGCAACGCCGCTACAATTTAGAACCCGATGGCATCGTCGGCCCTTCCACTTGGTCCATTCTGTTTCCTTAACTTCCTCTGTGGTTCCCTCGCCTTGACCTGGCGAGGGCTTTCGGAAGGGTGTCTATAGCAATCCTAAATCAGTTGTGACATTTTCTTCTCCCCTCTCCCGTTCTGGGCCGCCAACGGTTGGGGGCCGCCATCGTCTTCCACAATTGAGTTAGGACTACTATATTCAAGTAATTATGCTTATCAAAACGCTTATTTTTGGCAAATTGCTAACAAATGTAACAGCAAATATTTCAGGAAGTAAATCTCTGTAAAGTTTGTTAAACAAAGGGTTGCACTCTCAAAAATTTGTGGTAGTTTATAAATATGACGCGAGCAAGAACTAAAACTTCAACGCCAAACGAATTGTTTAGATTAGAGTTTTGCGTCATCCCGCTCTAATCTGCCCGTAGTAAAGCAGCGGCGAGCATCCCAACAAAAAGGTGGTGCTTCTGTCTAAGAAAAGTTAGAACTAGAAGCCAAAACTTTGAGTCTGGTATAGACTGAGTGGATGCCAACACCCAAAACTAACTGCGTGTTGTTTGTAAACCTTAGTAATCGTTAACTCCACCGTAAATTAACCTGAAAATTAATCTCATCAACTTACCGATTAAAAGGGTCTTGTCGCCTCCGACGAGACCCTTTTAATTTTGTCATGGGTCATGGGTCATTGGTCGTTGGTCATTGTTGATGACAAATGACCAATGACAACCAACAAATGACCAATAACCAATGATCCGAAGATTAACTCCCCGTAACTAAAGCCGGCATTTCCCCACAAATCCCTGCTTGTTTGAGGCGATCGAGGGCAACAGCGAGGCGATCGCAATCCTGAATTAAACTAATCCGGACATACCCTTCACCGCCGGATCCAAACGCATTCCCCGGCGTTAACACCACCCCGGTTTTATCCAACACCGACTCGATAAACTCTTCGGAACTATTGCCAAAAGGACATTTCGCCCAAACATAGAACGTCGCTTCAGGATTTTTAACACTCCATCCCAGTTCACGCAACCCACGCACCACCAAATCCCGACGAGTATAATATCGTGCCTGCACCTCGTGGATATAAACATCGGGCAATTGTAGCGCTGCTGCTGCTGCCGCTTGCACCACCGCAAACATCCCATAATCCATATTGGTTTTTAACCGGCGTAAATTCTTAATGACTTCAGAATTGCCCACCGCAAAACCCACCCGCCATCCTGCCATATTGTAGGTTTTGGAGAGGGTATGAAACTCCACCCCAATCTCTTTGGCACCGGGAATTTCTAACAAGCTCGTCGGATGATAGCCATCGTAGGCTAATTCCGCGTAGCACATATCATGCACCAGCAAGATTTCATGGCGACGTGCAAACGCAACAACTTCCTCGAAAAATTCCCGAGGTGCCGTGGCAGTGGTGGGGTTGTTGGGATAGTTGAAATAGAGAATTTTAGCCCGTTTTGCCACCTCGTCAGGAATGGCAGCCAGATCAATCAACCAATCGTTTTTCTCGGAAAGAACAATTTCGTGAATCTGACCCCCGGCAATTAAGGGACCCCGGAAATGGGCAGGGTAACCGGGACTGGGGACTAAAATCAAGTCCCCGGGATTGACATAAGCGAGGGCAAAGTGAGTCAGTCCCTCTTTGGAACCCAGAACCGGCAACGCTTCAGTTCCCGGATCTAAGGATACATCGTAGCGACGGTTGTACCATTCACAGATGGCTTGACGGAAACTCTCAGTGCCACCAACGGGAGGATAGCCGTGAGTCTTACTATCTTGCAAGGCAGCGATCGCGGTTTCCACCACAGCAACGGGGGTGGGTCCATCGGGGTTGCCCATGCCTAAATCGATTAAGTCAATTCCTTGCGATCGCGCCCCGGCTTTTAGTTCATCAAGACGCGCAAACACATAAGCCGGAAGTTGCTGCAAACGTTGAGCCGGTTGGATCCAATCTAAAGTCATGGGCGTTGTGCGCGGAAAAACCGCGATCTCCTTTTGCAAAAAAAACTACAAATAGACATTTAATCGCCAAAAGGTCACCAGGGATACAGAATTTAAAAAATAAACCGTCTATCCCGATGGACCTAGGTTGAGGATTGGCAGTTCTCTCCATCCAATTCCGTTAGACAGTGCCTGCGTCAAGGACTTCTGAGGTTTCTTTGACGACTCCCCCGAGATCTACCCCGGTTCGCCGAGATTCTACGGGTGCCGTTGTGGAAACCATTGCTGCCATCAGTTGTTCCGGTACCACGGTGAAAGGCAGCCGATGAATGTCTGAATTCGGTGCACAAGCAATTTCAGCCGCATGGTACAGTTCGCCTAAAGTGACCGTTTCTAAGCCTAAATCCTTTAAGGTTTGGGGGAGCCCCATCTCGGAATAGAACTTTAAGAGTTGCTGCCTTGCACTGGCGGCTAATTGGTTCCCTTGGAGCATTTCTTCCAGGCGCAGTTGCACCAAAATGCCATAGGCGACTTTTTCCCCATGTAGGGTATCATGAGCGGCTAACAGGTGGGTTAAGCCATTATGAACCGCATGAGCGGCAACGGTGCGGCATTGAGCGCCCCCGAGTCCCCCGATGACTCCGGCGAGTAACACAGTGGCATCGACGACTTCCTGCCAGACTTCTCCGCCAGGGGAGGCGATCGCTTGGGCGGATTTTTGGAACAACAAATCCCGCAATACCCGGGCTTGTTGGACGGCGGCGATCATCAGAGTTTGGTCGGAATGTCCGCTACTGACTGAGGCTTCATACCATTTGGCGATCGCATCCCCAATTCCGGCGACTAAGGTGCGCTGTGGCGCAGTTTGAACCAAGTCGTAATCGAGAATCAGGACATCGGGACATTTGGGGAGGGGGACATCGTAGAGAAATGCACCCCGATCAGAATAAATATTGGATAAGGCAGTCCAGGCAGCACAGGTAGCGGCAGAGGTGGGAATGGTGATAATCGGCAATCCACAGCGATAGGCTAAAAGTTTGGCTGCATCGAGGGATTTACCGCCCCCAGTTCCGATAATCAGATCCGCTTGATGGGTGGCAACGGCTTCTTGCAGTCGGGTGAGACTAGCTTCGCTACAGTCGGGACTATAGGAGGCAGTGGCGATCGCCAGTTGATATTGGGCAATGGCAGGTTGTAACCGTTCAGTCAGCAGTTGATTAGAGCAGCCGCCCCCCACAATCAAGGGACGATGCCCTAATCTGGCGATCACCGCGCCGGATTGTTCCAAACAGCCGCGCGATCGAATCACTTGGGCGGGTGCGACATTAAGCATCGGCAGTACAGCAGTTGGATTCGAGTTCGGTGTCGAGGAAGCCAAATTCTGATGGGGCATACAGTTCTACAGAGGTGTTGCTTTTCCTGGGATGAGTATTTATAACTCTACTGTATTCGGGGATTCCCGATTGTGGCGGGGATTTTATGTAAATTTCGGGATTGCGCCTTGAAGGTCCCAGGGTGGATAACCTCTGGGATATCTTAATTTTAAGGGGTTTAACCTTAAACCTGCACGCCAGGTTGAGTCATTGTCAGGGAAACTTGTGCTTAAAACAATACCTTCGCCAAAAAAAGGGAGGGCCAACGTAGTCCAGTTGTTGTTTACCACAATTACATAAGACATTTACATTAGACCTCTTGCACAATACGGGAGAGATCCCCCCAACCCCCCTGATTATCCCCCTCCCGTCCCCCTTAAGAAGGGGGACGGGAGGGGGATAAATGTTTAGTTCCACCGGGGGCTTTTTAGAATTTTCCAAGAAGTCTATTTTTTTTCTTGATTCGCGAAGACCAAAAACAAGCGGCGCGATCGCAAGTGGAGGCGAAGTGAATCGATGGGTTGGAGAGTGCCAACCTATTGAGATGAATCTCAATAGGTTGGCATTGGTCAAATGACAAATGACAAATGACAAATGACCAATGACCGATGACAAAATTTTTCATTCAACACGATCGCCTCTTGCTACGACCAGAAAGGCGATCGCACCTCCAATCCTTTAACTATCCGGATCCACTCCCAAATCCCGCAACCGTTGCGCCAGTCGTTCGGCACGTTGACGCTCTTGTTCGGCGCGTTCCTCGGGCCATAGGAGCAGTTCTCCTTCGGCATTCCACCAGCGCAACCAATAGCCGGTACGGTTAGCGCGCTTTCCCTGCCAGACTCCTAAAAAGAGTTCTAATCCGGGAATCCAATATCGACCCTCTACATTGGTCGTCTGGATTTGGTAGCGATCGCTCTCTAATTGATAGACTTCTAAAGTTGCGGTTTGAGCTTTGAAAATCGCATAAATGGGTACCTTCACCACCCGCTCGTAAAAATACCACTTCCCGATGCGCTGTTGAAACTCCACCGAGTATTCTTCGCCGTAGGTATCGGATAGAAATTCCATCACGACTAACGGAACTGGCCCTTCGGTGTGGGGAGTGTAGCTGCGACGAGGATAGGGATGCGGCCAAGGTTCTATCGGACGGACATACATCCAATCGGGTGCTTTGACAATGGTGCGATTATTAATTTCGGCACACAGGGCAAAATTTGCGACAATTAAAGCCTCTTCTGCTAATGCAGAAGGAAGGGCTTGACTTAGAGCATTTGCTAATAAAGGATGTTCTGTATTTTCCACTGGATCGTCAGGCAGTACAAAGTCATCGGGCAGTTTAGGCCAGGTAATTTTTATCTCAGAAACTGGGGTTTGAGGTATGACAGACATTATGCAACCTCGCATGACCGTTAATAGGGAATTTGCTGTTATTCTATCGGATAGAAGCTGGCGATCGCATCCCCGACGGATTTAACCTCGACTGATGCTCTTTGCCATCTGTGCTACAATTCCACCAGCAAATCCGGCTTTTGACACCCTTTCCTTAAAAATTGAGCATCCACAGGATTGGCATCCATGAAACAAGAAAGTCCGTTGTTGCGCGAGTGCCTAGACCATCTGAATGCTTTACCGGATATTGAGGCAACAAACGGCGATCGCAACTGTATTACCCTCCGCAACCGCGATAAATCGGTAGATTATGCTTACAAAATTCAGCCAGATGTTACCGGCACTACGGCTGAACTCATTATCCCTTATTTTCAACGGTTTGAACGAAATAACGGAGAAAAAATTCTCCTCCTTACTCGCTACTTATCCAACCCCGCTATCGATATTTTGCTGGAAAAAAAGATAGAGTTTATTGATACAGCAGGTAATATTTATCTCGATAATTCAGCCGCTTATATTCTGATTCGCGGTCAGCGTCGGCCAAAGGGTTCCCCTTTGTCTCGTTCCAAAATCACCGTTACGACTTTTCAACTCATCTATATTTTATTAAAAAATCCCCACATTTTGCAGGCAACGGTGGGCGATATCGCTGCTGCTGCTGGTATTACATCCTCAACGGTGAGTCGGGGTCTTCCGGATTTATATGAGTTAGGCTATTTACAACGGCAACGAGATGGAAACTATCGAATTATTAACTATCCCAAACTTTTAGAGCGGTGGGAAATGGGCTACGCTGAAAGTCTTCGCCCCAAACTGATAGTGGAAGCTTTTACCCCTGTAGGAGAGGGGAGTTTTTCAGATGTGGCCGAGCGTCTTATGGAAGGAGCGGAAGAGGGTAAATTTTTGTTAGGCGGAGAACTGGGGGCAGCGATCGCAACGGATTATCTTCGTCCCCAAAGCGCTACATTGCATTTAGTTGAGACTGCTCCTCAGACCTCTGTGAAATTACAAGCGATGGCAATTGCTGCGAAAATGAGGCTTAAGCCTAGTCCAAAAGGAAACATTGTCTTTGTTCAGCAATTTGGTACGCAGAATACCTGGAGTGAGGATGGAATGGAAACCCTCGCGGATCCATTGCTGCTTCATGCAGAGTTGCTGTTAATTCCGGATGAGCGAGTGCAAGAAACTGCCGATCGCCTTTACAAGCACTATCTTTCTAGGAAAGATGAAAATGCTTGACCCAAAAGAAAAACAGGTTTTAGTCGAGCTCAAGGCTGTACTAGATTCTCTAGTTGAAACTTGTAGGGTGGGCATTGCCCACCTCCATTCTGTGGGCAATGCCCACCCTACAATTGCTCAACTTGTTTTTAAAGACCTATTCCAACCGCATTCCGTATAAGAGGTCAGGGACCCTGAAATTGGCGAAGGTATTGAAGCGGAAGTTTTAATTCCATTAGAAATATAGAAAAATTGAGAAGACAGAACCCTAGGATTCTATCTTCTCAATTTTCAATTTTCAATTTTCAATTCTCAATTGTTTAGGCGTCTTTGGCTGCTGGTTTGAGTTTAGACAGTTCCGAGAATTGATCGGCGTAGATTTCGATTTCAAGGTTTTCATCATCGCGAACCGCGAGCGATCGCTTCACTTGACCCAAAAACAAGGGTTTAGACAGTCCCGGTTCGGGATGGACAATCGTGCGGGCGCGGATGGTTAATTGGTTTTCTCCACCGGCACCAAACCGACCCTGAGAAAACAAATCATTGGCGGCTTGACGCAGGGTTAATTCTAGTTCAGACTCGGTGATAGTTGGCGGTAAAGCAATCACGGTTTGAGTCGCGCCATTGTCGTAGACCCTAGAGTAATGGACGGCACCCGGGACTTGGACCCGAGTCAGAGGGACCAAGCTCAGGGCAAATAAACCGCCGGTGAGGACTCCCATAAAGCCGGTAATTCCTACCAAGCGAAAGCGGATTCCCCATTTGAAGAGAAATCCTAATAGACTCAGGACTCCACTAACCAGGGTGAGGATGCCTGCCCACTTAAAAGCTACGAAAAATTCTGCGGTTGTTAGCATATTGGTTTCTGGTGTAATTGAGGAGTAGTTCGGGTGAGTGCCATTCAGATTTAAGATTCCGCTTCATTACTGACAAAGCTATCGGAGTCAGGGTTCGCTGATTCGATCGCCGCTTTTAGAGTATGCCAGCAAAGGTTGGCGCATTTGATGCGAACGGGAAATTGGGCGACCCCTTGCATGACATTGAGCTTGCGCTGTTCTTTCGGAAATTCCGCCTCGCCTTTCATCATGGTTTGAAAGCGCTGTACCATTTCCAAGGCTTCATCGGTGGATTTGCCGCGCAACGCTTCTGCCATCAGGTCAACGGATGCCATTGAGATGGCGCAACCTTCCCCGTCAAATTTTACCTCTTCAATGCGATCGCCCGCCTCATTCAGCCGCAATGTCAGTTCGATGGTATCGCCACAGGAGGGGTTATGCCCTCGCTGTCGGCGATGCACCGGATCGGTGACCCCCCGATATTTGGGAGTCTTGTAACGCTCCAGAATGACTTGCTGGTAGAGGTCGCGCAGATTGCTCAGAGACATGGTGGTAATCCGTGAGAACTTAAATGAATCTTTAGTTTAGATCCTATCAGCACTAGCTCCCTTTGTCGTCGGTTAGGGGTTATGGGTTCTTGAGAATCATCATCAAAGCTCTGGGCTTCCCCTGAAACTCACGATCCGACTCTAAATTGCCAAGTCTAAAGGTAAATCACTAATATCGCGCAAACGCTTACCCTCGACCAAAATTCTTAACATTTCAGTGGCATCTTCCCATCCTCCTTCTTGAACGGCTGCTATGAGTTCATAAAGGGCAAAATGATAAACGCAGTCAATATCTCCCGTCCCCAAGGCGATGGAAGCCAGACGGCTAGGGAGGGGTTCTGCGGTCACTACAACAATATGAGGCGATCGCCCCTTCCGATTCCGAATTAAATTGAGTGCTTCCGTTCGCGAATTTTGACTTCTATCACTGCGAATTGTCCACTTACAAGAAATACTCCCATGGAGAATAGGCCGGTTTTGATTTTTGGCTCGTAGACTGGCATAAGTAACCGATTCATCATCTACTAATAAAGTCTGGGCATTAAGGTTTGAATCCGGTTCTGGCCAGCGAAACATGACAATATCTGGGGTGATCATATAGTCATTCCCCAAAGATGCTGCTAATTGGGGATTGGCTCGCGCTGCCTGATCGAGTATCAGTAAATGAGCGTATTGTTCAAATTGGGAGAGAAATAGCTTTTCTCGTTTTTTCACTGTCTGAATTTTCCAGTTTCCGGGTCTCAAGTCAGCAATTTGAGTAAAACTTTCAGCGAGAAACTCTAACACTAAGTCCTCAAAAACCTTGCCCGAAGTTTGCCCGGAAATATGACCGATGCCCATTTCTCCTTCAAGTTTAGTGACAATTCGTTGAGAGATGTCACAGCTTAGTCTACTATGTTTATCCGCAAAACTGGGAACGCTATTGTCCCTCAATCGCAATAAACTGGTCAAGATTCCCAGATGAAACGTTTTTCTAGCTTGGGAAAAATAAGCACTCATGTTACATACACCTCAGAGATCTACTAGCATGGGGTTTCCCCCGCCAAAAGTAAGGCATAGACACATTCGGCAATTTTGGCAGCTAATAAGGGTGGCACTGCATTGCCAATTTGTTTGGCAATTTCACTTTTACTCCCACAAAACTGAAAGTTATCTGGAAAAGATTGTAATCGCGCCGCTTCGCGATGGGTCAGGGGGCGATGTTGTTCAGGATGTAAATATCGCCCTTTTTCGGGTTTAAAAAATTCTGTTCTAATGGTCACTGAGGGTTTATCCCACCATAACCGGCCAAATAGATCTGTCCCTCCAGATTTTTTTCTAATCCAACAGGGCGGAGTTAATTCGGGTGCGATCCGTTGTAAATCAAAGCGATTCATCCCTTCTTGGGGAATTGCTTGATATCGCGCTAAACTTAACGGGGTAGGATTTCGACCAAACTGCAAATTTAAGGGTGGAATTTCCCCAATTTCTGTACTTTCTGGCGCGGGTAAATCGGCGATCGCATCTCTAACGGTTCGCCAAGGTTTTGGGTTTGCAATATATCCATTATCTCCATTTAATCCGCCTAATAATGCACCCTGGTCTGGATTATAGTGAGTTTTTTTTGGAGGAAATACGGTCTTTGGATCGGCAAAACGCGATCCGATGATAAATCCTCTCCAGCGAACCTGGGGGACGCCATAATCGGCAGCGCACAACTTAGAACAGGCTAATTTATAGCCTAATTTTTTTGCTATCCTAATGATCTGCTCATATTCTTCTGACCCGAATAATTGAGGCACGTTTTCTAAAACAAATATTTTAGCATTTGCCCGCTCAATTCCTTCAAAAAATGGTTTCCATAATTGTTTCCTAGAATCGCTATTTCTATTTTTATTGAGCAGGCTAAATCCTTGACAGGGGGGACCTCCAATCACTACATCGGCTTCCGGCATTCTGAGGTCGGAATCTTTGAAGACCTCTAAAATATCGCCTAAAACACAATGACTCCCAAAATTCCTCCGATAAGTTGCCACTGCATCTTTATTACAGTCATTTGCCCAAATCGGTTGAAAAGAGTTATTGCCAATTGTTGTAAACCCCAGGGTCAATCCCCCGGCACCAGCAAATAAGTCTATCAATTTAAAGGGGGGAATATTTACATGGCAATCCCTTTCAGATTCTCGAAGTTTCATGATTATTATTTATTTATCATTAATCATTGATATTTATAAGGATTTATTGTGGAATGATTCAAGGATTCCCAAAATTTTGGAGGATTGAGGGCGCAGTTAACATGGCATTAGGACAATTGGCAATGCGGTTCCACCCCCTGTTGCCTATCGAGTGGCGGAATCGGTACAAATGGCTATTAAAACTGATATAAATTAAGGACACGGCAGCAGCCGTGTCCTGATGATGCAAACTCAGAAATCGGGGAAATTTATCCCGCAATTCTGAGCAGTTCTACATCAAAAATTAAGGTAGCATTGGGGGGAATAACGCCACCGGCACCGCGTGCACCGTAGCCTAATTCTGGGGGAATCACTAATTCGCGACGTCCGCCCACTTGCATGGTGGAGAGACCTTCGTCCCAACCTTTGATAACTTGACCGACTCCGAGTTTGAAGGAAAATGGCTGATTACGATCGCGGGAACTGTCAAATTTCGTGCCATCTTCTAAAGTTCCGGTGTAGTGAACTACAACGGTTTGACCCGGTTGAGGGGTTGCGCCGGTTCCCTCGGCGATTTCCGTGTATTTCAGACCCGAAGGTGTTGTTACCATAGTTGTCGTTGTCTCCTCTTGTGTGGTGTCAGCACTGGCGATTTGCGTCTGAGCGGTCAACCTTTGCGCCAGCAGGGATTTGCTGGGCGTTGGTACTTCAGTTTTTGTTTGAGTCGGCTGAATGTTGGACGCGATCGCCTGACTTGAGCGATCGGTAAACTGAGCGACCACCAGCACCAAAACGCAGGCCAGCATCACCCCAAAGCTGATTAAAATTTCTCGCAAAATCAGTCCTCCTGAGTAGCCTGTAATGACTCCAATCGTTGGGCTAGAAATTGACCACCCAGCGATTGTAGCCCGATCCCTACTCTAACGCCAAATGTCCCCCGGGTCGTCCCGGATTTCTGAATTGAGTATCGGACGATTGGAGTCAACCCCCTTACCGCCACTGCTTATTTTCCAAGTCGCGAATTTGACGTTCTAGGCGATCGAGGCGTCCTCTGAGTTCGTCCATCTCCGCTTGGCGCGGCACTCCCAAGTCTTGCATGACGTTGCGGATCTGGCGCTGCACCTGGGTTTCAAAGTTCCCCTGTTCCGATTTCATCTGCTGCATGAGATCGTCTACAAAATGTTTCGCTTGGTCAGGATTGAGTTTGCCGTCCTGGACCCACTGGTCGCTGACCTCTTTAATTTTCTCGGCGACTAGAGAGGTTGTCCCAATGCCGATTAATAGCAGTTGCTTGAGCAGATTATTCGCATCCATATTGTTTTATTGTTTTCCTCTGACTGGGGTTATGAAAATATCATCTACGATAGCGCGGGCCTTCCAAAGGGTGCGATCGCTGTCTCTATTTTGGCCCACTCTTCTATTTTGGGATATCCTATCCTGATTCTGCGGCTGTTCTACCTCTTATGTTGTAGGGTTTCCATTCTGAGGCCGACTGCCCTTAGCCCAGATACTTAGGGTAGGATGAAACAAAGGGCTGCTCTATGAGTGAGGAAACCCGCACTCGTTGGCGATCGCCCCCTGCCGGATCCCACCCCCGTTTGCCATCATGTCTGACTGTCCCCGGTGCCATCAATCTGTTGATGACCAAGCTGTCAAATGTCCTTACTGCCAAACCCCACTCAAAGGATTTGGTCACCCGGGTATTCCCCTGCATCAGGCCAACTCAGAAGCATTTTTATGCCAGAGTTGCACTTACCATGAGGACGATACCTGCAACTATCCCCAGCGACCCTACGCCAAAACCTGTACGCTTTATCACGATAAATCTCAACCCCTGGTCCCGGTGATTCAAACCCCCTATGCTCAATCGGGGTCCTTGGGTGGCCTGAATCGATGGGTAAAGAGACATCCCGGGTCGATCGCCCTGGTGGCGATCGCCCTGATTAGTCTGTTTTTAGCCCTGCGCTAACCGCACCGACCCCCTAAGACCGATCGCCCACTTCCGCAATCAACTGGTCCAAAGACTGCTGCATCTGAGTACAAACCAACTGATAGCATTGATTCACATACTGGCGATCGCTGGCTGCCTCTCGTCCATACCGCTCAAACACAACTGGTGCACAAACCCGGGTATGAATCTGCGCCGGGAGGGGAAAATTCGGCCAAGGTCCAAAAGCAATCCCCCAAGGCAACCCTAAATAAATCGGAAACACTACCGGATCAATCCCAAATAACCAAGGCATTCCCCACTCCTCATGCAACTGGCGCATTTGTTTGTAAATATCCGCCATCACAAACAGGGTGTCATGAGCCCCATAGGAAATAATCGGTACAATTGGCACATTTTCCCGCAGGGCCAACTTAATAAACCCTTGGCGACCGGCAAAATAAATTTTATCCCGCAGGTGATGAGGGCGAAACACATCCTCCGGACCTCCCGGATAAACTAACACCGTTGCCCCCTTTTGCAAGGCGGCGATCGCCATTTTCGGATGCGCCCGGACCGCCCCACATTGGGCCGCTTGCCGAACCACCATCTCAGGAAAGATCTCCCAAACCGTCGGATGCATCAGTCCGTAGGTCAGGCGATCGAACCCTTGACGACAGAACCAATCATACATAAACATAAACATATCCGGTGTCGCGAGTCCGCCATTGTGAGAACCCACCACCAGCATTTTGCCCTCGGGTAAAATATGATGCCATCCGTCGGTTTGCACGCGAAAATAGTGGTGGTACGCCCATTCCCACAGGGGCATAAATGATTGAATCACCTTGGGGTCACGCCGGTCTAACGACCAACCATCATCGGGATGGCGATCGCCCTTTCGTGCGAGGAACCCAGGTGCAAAGAACGATTCCAGGTTGTCAAACAAAGCCTCTCCCAGCCCTTCCATAGCAGAATAGCGCTTTCCAGAATAGTCTGGTCTGGACGCTCTTGACAAATCCAGCAACTCTGTCGCCCCCCGATTCCCCGCCCCTCATCCCGATCCACAATCCTGCGATATCCTCGTCACATCCTCGTCATATCTACCTTTTACATTAAACATAGTCAGCCCTTCAACCCGGTTGAAACGGTCTCAAGCCGTGCTGATGCGAGTCTTGACTTTATGCTAGAACGGTCTATAAAATAGCTAGTCTCCATGTTGGGTCTAACCCGGACATAAAAGCAGGCCGCTTTTTTTCCTGGATTCTTCCCGATTGGTTTCGACGAGCTATATTATCCCGACTGCAAGCAAGAACGCTCGATTTTTAAGGTAATGCAGGAGTTTTGCAGCAGGAGTTATCACCCATGAAAACAACACAGGATCAGTTCAATACCCCCTCAGAACCATTGAAGAATTCTGATCGTCAGGGGTCGGCCCCCGGTTGGCAAAAACCCCTAACCTATTTTTCTATTTTTCTCCTCGGCGCGAGTGCTACCTGGTCCGCTACGCAATTTCTGAATGGACCTAACCTGGTTTCACCTGCGGTGAACGCCGCCTCTCCCGCTCAAGTCCAGGCGGCGAGTCCAGTGGCTCAGGCCAGATTACCCATCACGGACACCAATTTTATTACCAATGTGGTTAACAATGTTGGCCCTGCGGTGGTCCGGATTAATGCTTCCCGGACGGTGACTACCCAAATTCCCGATGCCTTTAACGACCCATTTTTCCGGCAATTTTTTGGGTCCCGATTCCCGAGTGAACCTCAAGAGCGGGTAGAGCGGGGGACGGGTTCTGGATTTATTATTAGTAATGATGGCCAAATTCTCACCAATGCCCATGTGGTTGCCGGTGCGGATACGGTGGAGGTCACTCTCAAAGATGGTCGCTCGTTTACAGGTCAAGTCTTGGGGACGGACTCGGTGACGGATGTGGCGGTGGTGAAAATTGAGGCGAACGATTTGCCGACAGCGGTTGTGGGAGATTCGGAGCAATTGCAACCCGGTGAATGGGCGATCGCCATCGGCAATCCGCTTGGGTTGGATAATACGGTGACGGTTGGCATTATTAGCGGCACCGGGCGATCGGGGTCTCAAGTCGGGGTCCCGGATAAACGGGTGAATTTTATTCAAACTGATGCGGCGATTAATCCCGGTAACTCAGGCGGTCCCTTGCTAAATCAGCGCGGTGAAGTGATTGGCATGAATACCGCGATTATTCAAGGGGCTCAAGGTCTCGGATTTGCAATTCCCATTAATCGCGCTCAAGATATTGCTCAACAATTGATTGCGAATGGGGAAGTTCAACATCCTTATCTCGGCATTCAAATGGTGGAGTTGACTCCAGAACTGAAAAATGAAATTAACAACAATCCCAATTCCGGGTTAACGGTTACCGAAGACAAAGGGATTTTAATTGTCCGAGTCATGCCGGATTCTCCAGCGGTTCGCAGTGGAATCCGCGCCGGTGATGTGATTGTCTCGATTAATGGAGTCCAGATGGCGGATGCCAATACGGTGCAACAGCAAGTGGAACGGACTCGCATTGGGGGCGAATTGCAAATGGAAGTGATTCGCAATGGTCAACCGATGACCTTGGCGGTCCAACCGGGTGCTTTCCCGAACCAAGCGAGTAATTAATTGGCATTCGAGTTACTTACTTATTCCCATCATTTTTCTGGCTCTGTTGTGGAACTGTTTACAAGGCTTCCCAACCGAGCCAATTTTTTTAGGTGTTTGATGTTGATATTGCAGTTTTTTTAACCGGGAATTAAATATTAAGTTTAAATAGGGCCGATCGCTGGTTACGAGCGCTAGAGAAACGGTTGAGAACACTCTGATTAACCTGTTGCCGTCACGACGCGATCGCGTCCTTGGGTCTTCCCCTGATATAACGCCGCATCTGCTGCTTGCATGAGCTTGTTTCCCGTTAACCCATGTTGGGGAAAAACAGCCAAGCCAACGGAAATACTTACATTGGGAAGGTCTTGATCTAAATACGTCAATTTTAGACGTTTAACCTGTTGGCGTAAATGCTCCGCTTGTTGCTGAGTTTTTTCTAAAGAGGCTTCGGGTAAAATGACCATAAACTCCTCTCCCCCATATCGACAAGCAATATCAAGGGCACCACTTTCCGTTTTGAGTAGCCATCCGAGTTCCCGTAAGACGACATCCCCCGCCTCATGTCCGTAGGTATCGTTGAATCCTTTAAAATGGTCAACATCCAGCATGATCAGGCCGAGCGATCGCTCGGTCAGTTGAGCACGACACAGTTCCCGTTCTAAAGATTTGGCTAAATACCGCCGGTTAAACAAACCCGTTAACGGATCGCGAATACACTGTTCATGCAATAACTCTTCCATGAGGTCGGAATGTTCGACGATCGTGTCGAGCATGATTTCTAGGTCTGCCTTTTCGCGAAGCAGGTTCGTCACCAGAAACTGGTACGTGGATTCAGTCTGCTGGCGATCGCGCCGTTCTGCTTCCAATTTTTGCGTCAATTCCGAGACCAAAGCACTCAGGGTCTGTGTATGGAACATCAAGGTCTTTTGGGTACAGAGCAGTTTAGCCTTTTCCTGCTTAAATTTATCAAGTTTCAGTCGCAGTCTTTCCACCTCCCAGAGTAGAGAGGTGTTGGGCTCGGACTCCTCTTCATCGCCTTGATAAAATTTGGTCTTGACACAAGTCAGGTTTCTAGATGGCTCAATTGTCATGACGCGGCACTCCTGTAAACTTTTTGATTATATCTCGAATATAAATCCACTGTCATCCCTTTGACAGATGCCAATTAAAAAAAAATACGCTAGGGATTCTATTCCTGTGCGCCTGATGCCCAATTCTGTCTTTTAAGAACATCATAGTTGGGGTAGCCATCAGCCGTTCGTATATTTTAAACAGCTTTATTAGGGTTGTCATTAATTTTCCGCAAAAGTTGACAAAGCGGCTGATGATTTCCCGGGTTTAAACTCCTCAACTTCCGTTTAACAACTTCCTTGATCATCAGGGACTGCTGTGATGACGCCACCCCCAGAAGCCGGCAATCTTCACTCCAGAGTGGGTGGAGTTGATCGCAAGTAATTCAGCCTCAAGCCAAAGGAAGAGAGAACTGAAACCGGCTGCCTTTTCCCACTTCACTTTCAACTTGCATCTGACCCCCTTGGAGTTCCACTAACCGCCGAGAAATGGCTAGTCCGATGCCGGTGCCATTGCTGCCACTGGACCCGCGCCAGAAGCGATCGAACACATGAGGCAGATCCTCTCGGGGGATACCGGACCCCGTATCAATCACGGCAATCCACAGATAACCTGCACTGGTCCAGGTTCGCAAACAAATCGAACCCCGCGCCGTATGACGCAAGGCATTTCCCAGAAGATTGACCAGCACTTGTTCTAAGCGATCGGGGTCCGCGAGCACTGCCGGGAGTTGAGGAGGACAGTCTAATTGCAACACTAGGTTTTCTTCCAGAATCCAATCGGAAAACCTTTCAATTAAGGTTTCTAACAAAGGACGCACATTCATCCCCTGCAAATCAATCGGCAAATAACCGGCTTCTGCTTTGGAGAGTTCCTGCAAGTCATTGACTAACCGTTCCAGACGCCGAGTTTCTTTGGCCAGACGGTGATAAATCTCGGGGTCCGGTGGAAGAGTTCCATCTTCGAGTTGTTCCAAATTGCCCCGAATAATTGTTAAAGGGGTTCGCAATTCGTGAGTCAAATCACTAATCAGTTCCCGGCGTCGGTGTTCCACATTTTCGATACTGGCTGCCATGCGATTAAAACTGGCGCTGAGGCGATTGAGTTCAGGAATTTCACTGGCAGGCATTCGCTGATGGAGTTCTCCTGCCGCAAATTTTTGGGTGACCCGTTCCATGAGAGTCATGGGTTTGGTAATCCGTTTGGCAACAAAATAACTGAGCAAACCGGCCCCGGTTGTTCCTACAATTACGGACCAAAATGTGCCACGATTCCAGGTCGTTTCAAAGACATCGACTAAAGAAGTGCGGACATAGCGGAGGTTAAATCCTTTGCCTTCAAGTTGTTGAAGGTGAACGATAAACAGGCGGGGGGAGGAGAGTTTGCCGGTAATTACGAGGACGGTCACCCCAACCATTAAGACGAGGAGATGGGACAAAAATAAACGCGATCGCAATCCTATCTTAGCCATTCTTAGCCCTAGTTTTGAGCAACTTTTACCCGGTTTCTGTCCCCATTGATAGGACTTACGCAAACCCAGACAGGGGAAACGCCCGATCGCATTTCGCTGTCCCAGTGGGCGTAACCACCTCGCTTTTGCAGGTGAAGTGCCTCAGTTCTGGGCGGGTTTTCTGACAGACCCTGCCCTGGTGACGGGCGATCGCGATCGGATGCTATTTTAGCGATTTTTAAGGAAAGCCGATGGCGGGATTTGAACCCGCGACCGCCTGATTACGAATCAAGTGCTCTACCACTGAGCTACATCGGCATGACTGACATTAGATGATTGTAGCAGGCTTTTTTTGAGTTGGCTAGAGGGTCTAGCAGATATTTTTCAGGAATTTTTTGAACCGTGACTAGGATGCCGGTCCCGTCAAGGCAAGGCCCCAGTTGAATCCAGCACTTTTTTAGGGAAATCCCTGAGAAAAATCAGGGTGGGATTCCTCGGGCGATCGCCTCAATGGTAGGATTTGGTCTAACCCAGTCCCACAAGTTCACAGCTTGCTGTTGATCCATTGCTAATGTTGACCTTAACCCACCGTTTGCCACCGGATCCCCAGGCGGCAGTCGCCTTGACCCTTTCCCTCACCGCAGGCGATCGCACCCGCAGTCGCCATCGCTTTGAATCCGAGTCAGGAGAAGAGGTTCACCTGAAGTTACCCCGAGGCACTGTCTTGAGTCATGGCGACTGCCTCACCGATGACTCGGGAAACATTATCGTTCTCGTCACCGCCAAACCGGAACCCACCCTGATGGTTACTGCTGATACTCCCCTAGATTTATTACGCGCTGCCTATCATTTAGGAAATCGTCACGTTCCTTTAGAAATTCACCCGAATTATTTACGGTTGACCATTGACCCGGTTTTAAAAGCGATGTTAGAACAATTAGGTCTAACAGTTCAAGAAGAAACCGCTCCCTTTCATCCAGAAATAGGAGCTTATCACTCCCCTCATGGTCATTGATGACGGTCGCAATTTGTCAATTACTGTTAACTTGGCCGCTACAAAATCAACTAAAATTCAAATTTTACCTAATATTATGCTTTAATTTATGGTTACTGATTTTTCATTATTATCCTTATTACAACTGGCAAGTCCTGCCTTACCTGTTGGAGCTTATAGCTATTCTGAAGGGTTAGAAATGTTAGTTGAACGTGGCATTGTCAACAGTGCAGAAACCCTTCAAAATTGGATGGACTGGGAATTGCGAGAAGGGGCGATTTCTTTAGATGGAGCGGTGATGGTGAGAGCCTTAAATGCAGCCTATACCGGAAATTGGGACAAGGTGCAGGAGTGGAATCACTGGTCATCGGCAACCCGAGAAACGGAAGAATTACGGCAACAGAGTTGGCAGATGGGAAATGCATTACTGCGGTTATTGATGAGCCTGTGGGCGGTAGAAGACCGAGTTAAACTCACCGCATTGGGTGAGGAAGATTGTAATTTTGCAGTAGCTTTTGGGATGGCTGCCTCCTATTGGCAGATTCCCCCGGATGTGGCTTTATTGGGATATTTACACAGTTGGGCTTGTAATTTTATTGGGGCTGGAGTGAAACTGATTCCCCTAGGTCAAACGGCGGGGCAACAGCTATTATTTAACTTACAACCCAATCTGGTGACGGCGGTTCAAACGATTTTAAGGATAGAAGATGATGACCTCAGCAGTTGCACTTGGGGGCTTAGTTTAGCCAGTATGCAGCATGAAACTCAATATTCTCGATTGTTTAGGAGTTGAAACTATCGTGGTCATTGGTTGTTTGTCATTTGTCATTTGTCATTTGTCTTTTGTCATTTGTCATTTGGATGAATGACCAACAACCAATGACCAATGACCAGTGACCAACAACCAATGACCAATGACCAATGACCAATGACATAAGACAAAAAACCTGATTATGAGTTCATTTCGTGTTGGAATTGCGGGTCCCGTTGGTTCAGGAAAAACAGCGTTAGTGGATGCGTTGTGTAAGGCGATGCGCGATCGCTATAACTTGGCGGTGGTGACGAATGATATTTACACCCAGGAAGATGCTCAATTTTTGGTGCGATCGCAGGCCCTTGAAAAAGAGCGAATTATGGGGGTAGAAACCGGGGGTTGTCCTCATACGGCGATTCGGGAAGATGCCTCGTTGAATTTAGCTGCGATCGCCCAACTGGAACGGCGATTTTTGACCTTGGATTTGGTCTTTGTCGAAAGTGGCGGTGATAATTTAGCCGCGACTTTTAGCCCGGAATTAGTCGATCTGACGATTTATGTGATTGATGTCGCTGCTGGGGACAAAATTCCTCGCAAGGGAGGGCCAGGAATTACCAAATCGGATTTGTTAGTGATTAATAAAATTGACCTAGCCCCTTTAGTCGGGGCAGATTTGGGGGTGATGGAACGGGATAGCCAAAAAATGCGCGGCAGTCGGCCCTTTACCTTTACCAATTTGAAGACGCAAGAAGGATTGCAAGCCGTGATTGATTTTATTGAGGCTAATCTGGTCTAAAAATTGGCACTTTTGTGCCGGTAATGTAGCGCTATTTGAGGCTGGATTCCGGGGGGCGATCGCATCAGGTGCAATCAACCCCCTGGACTGATGAGTATCTTAACCCAATGCTTACAGGGTATGTTAAGGTCCATAAAGCTACCGTTACCCCTCGACCTCACAATTGTTAGAAATCGCAACATTGTCAAAAATTGGCTCAGACTAGATATCAGAGGTCTCACCATTGAATATTTAAAAATTTTCTGTATCGAGAAATACAATTGTTTGCCGAGAACATCGCTTTAATATCAAGGCTCTGATAGGAGCAAGTCAATACCAGTAGGAGTAGAAAAACAGGATGACTCATCGACTTGGACGGCGTAAATTTCTGCTTTATGGTACCGCTGCCCTCGGAAGCAGCATTTTGCTGAAAGCTTGTACCGAAGCTAATGTACCGGAAACCGATGCAGCAACTCCGGAGGCAGGTGGTGGCGTAGATACGATTAAGGTGGGAATCCTCCATTCCCTCAGTGGCACGATGGCGATTAGCGAACAAAGCGTCGTGGATGCAGAACAGTTGGCGATCGAGGAAATTAACAACGCTGGCGGGGTTCTCGGCAAGAAAATTGAGGCGGTTGTGGAAGATGGGGCATCAGATTGGCCCACCTTTGCGGAAAAAGCTAGAAAACTGATCGATCGGGATCAAGTGGCGACGGTTTTTGGCTGCTGGACATCCGCCTCTCGCAAGGCAGTTTTGCCGGTGTTTGAGACGAGTGGTCATATGTTATGGTATCCCGTGCAGTATGAAGGGCAAGAATGTTCTAAGAACATTTTCTATACTGGGGCGGCCCCCAATCAACAGATTGAGCCCGCCGTGGATTGGCTATTAGAAAATAAAGGTCAGCAATTCTTTCTCGTGGGGTCGGATTATGTCTTTCCCCGGACTGCCAATACGATTATTAAGGCTCAACTGGAAGCCAAAGGGGGTCAAACCGTGGGAGAAGATTATATCCCCCTGGGCGGCACAGAAGTTACCGCGATTATTACCAAAATTCAAGCCGCTTTGCCTGATGGAGGCGTGATTTTTAATACCCTCAATGGCGATAGCAATGTGGCCTTTTTCAAACAGATGCAAGGGGCGGGGTTGACTCCGGACCGATATCCCACCATGTCCGTGAGTATTGCGGAAGAAGAAGTGCGGGCGATCGGGACCGAATATCTCAAAGGCCATTATGCCGCCTGGAATTATTTCCAATCCGTCAATAGCCCAGAAAACCAAAAATTTGTGGAAGCATTTAAGGCCAAATATGGTCAAAATCGGGTGACGAATGACCCAATGGAAGCCGCTTACATTATGGTTTATTTGTGGAAGCAAGCGGTTGAACAAGCCGGAAGTGCCGATGATATTGAGGCAGTCCGTAAAGCCGCTGTGGGACAAACCTTGCAAGCTCCAGGCGGTCTGGTTACCCTCCAAAACAATCATCACCTGTCAAAAACAGTCCGCATCGGAGAAATTGGGGATGATGGAATGTTTAAGATTGTCTCCGAAACCCCAGCCCCGGTTGACCCGATTCCTTGGAATCAATATGTAGCCGATACAAAAGGCTATTCCTGCGACTGGTCAGACCCCTCTAAAGGGGGCAAGTATATGATGTAAAGATTGCCAAGATTTGGTAACAGTAACGTTTAGAGTTTAGAGGGGTAAAGATAAGTCACTGTAAATTTTTTCTGGACCTATTTAAACTCTAAACGGTTACAATTCAAAGGAAATTAAACGCTTTATGGAGATTATTCAATTTAACTATAATGGCACTACTTTTACAGAGCCTGTTTAATGGCCTTAGCATTGGCGCGGTTTTATTAATTGCGGCATTAGGATTAGCCATTGTCTTTGGCATTATGGGTGTGATTAATCTTGCTCATGGTGAATTGATGATGCTGGGAGCCTACACAACATTTGTTGTCCAAAATGTGTTTAGAGGATTTGGAGAACCCTGGTTTGGGTTTTATATTATTGCAGCCCTTCCTCTGGCATTTTTGGTGGCTGGGGCAGCCGGGGTCCTCCTAGAAAGGGGGGTGATTCGCTACCTGTATGGACGACCTTTGGAAACCCTGCTGGCAACCTGGGGGGTGAGTTTAATTTTGCAACAATTGGTCCGCAGTATCAGTTGGCTGATTTGTATTCAAATTGGGGTGTTTTGTCTGCTATTTTTTGGCGGATTATGGGGGGTCAAGCGGCGTCCAGATTTTGAGCGGATTCGCAATTGGGCGATCGCCATTTTGCTGCCTCTTTCTGCTGGAATTGCTGTCGCCGTCGGTTCGATTTTAGGGAATGCCGTGGGATTAGCCCTCACTCAACCCTGGTTTGGGGCCCAAGGGGTGGATGTGACGGCACCGGGTTGGTTGCGTGGGGGGATTCCCATTGGCACGTTCCAATTGCCTTATGTCCGGTTATTTATTATTGCCTTGACCATTGTTTGTGTGGTCGGAATTTACCTGTTTTTGTTGCGATCGCCTTGGGGATTAAGAATTCGGGCGGTGACCCAAAATCGCAGCATGAGTGCTTGTCTGGGAATTCCCACCCAAAAAGTGGATGCCTTAACCTTTGCGATCGGGTCCGGATTAGCTGGAATTGCCGGTTGTGCCATTAGTTTACTCGGTTCCGTGGGACCGAATACGGGCCAAAACTATATTGTGGATGCGTTTATGGTGGTGGTTGTCGGGGGAGTTGGCAAAATTATTGGAACTGTTGTAGCGGCACTGGTCATTGGATTGGTGAACTACCTCATTGGTTCCGGAATTTTCATTTCAATGGTTTCTCCCGACGGGGTTTTATTTGATTTCTTGACCTTTTTTGCCACCACCAGTATGGCAAGAGTGATGGTATTTGTGCTGATTATTCTATTCTTACAACTGCGTCCAGCCGGACTGTTTCCTCAAAAGGGACGCACGGTCGATGCCTAGGTTAAGAGGTCAGTTAAACGAGGTAAAAAAAAACGGCATGAGCAATGATAAATTTCCGGAAAAATGGGAAGAAAACCCTGATAAAGAAAGCTCAGATACTAACAGTTGGATTGACAGATTTATCCGGACAAAGGATAAGGTTAATCAGATAGCAACGCAAAAACCGCGATTATTTGAACTCTCGACGATTGGGGTAGTGGCTTTAATCTTGATTGCCGTTATGCCGCTTGTCTTGTCGGATTTTCGATTGGATTTATTGCATCGGTATTTAGCCTTGGCGATCGTTGCCTTGGGGATTGATTTGATTTGGGGTTATACGGGACTGCTGAGTTTGGGACATGGGATATTTTTTGCTCTGGGGGGATATGCGATCGCCATGCATATCAAATTACAAATTCCTGAAACCGCCAGCAGTCAACTCCCCGACTTCATGGGACTCTATGGAGTAACCGAACTGCCTTGGTTTTGGGGACCCTTTTCATCCTTTCCCTTCACGGCGATCGCCATCCTGTTAATTCCGGGCATCCTCGCCGCCTTTCTCGGGTATCTCGTCTTCCGCAACCGCATCCGAGGCGTCTACTTCTCCATCCTCACCCAAGCCGCTACCATCGTCTTTTTTAACTTCTTCAACGGACAACAAAAACTCTTCAACGGCACCAACGGACTCACCGATTTTCAAACCCTCTTAGGATTTCCCATCTCTAACCCCAACACTCAGTATGGGTTTTATGTGATCACCGTCATCCTATTAGCCGGTTCCTATCTCCTCTGTCGCTGGTTAACCTCGGGACGCTTCGGACGCTTACTGATTGCCATTCGCGATGATGAAAGTCGCGTCCGGTTTTCCGGTTACAATCCCACCGGATATAAAGTTTTAGTCTTTGCCATTTCTGCCGCTTTAGCCGGACTCGGAGGCGCACTTTTTACCCTTAGAGCGGGTATCATTTCCCCTAGAGCAATGGATATTGCCTTTTCCATTGAAATGGTAATTTGGGTTGCCGTAGGCGGTCGAGCTACCTTAATCGGAGCCATCCTCGGAGCCTTATTAGTCAACTATGGAAAAAGTTTTTTAAGCGAACAATTTCCCGAAATTTGGTTGTTTTTCCAAGGCGCACTCTTCCTCATTGTTGTCTTAGTTCTTCCCAATGGCATCGTCGGCTGGTTGCGGACCGAAGCGGGTAATTTCATTCGCATGATTACCGGACGTCCGCGATATGTGATTACCTATCCCAAGTTAGCCGAAGACCCCGAAATTCAACGGGAACGTGAAACCCTAGAACCTTAAACCCATCCACTCCCGATGAGTTGACTCGGGAAATCGTCTAGTCATCCAGTGTTAGAGAGAGAGTCCGTGAACGAGAACATCTTAGAAATTGAAAATTTAACCGTTAGTTTTGACGGATTTAATGCCCTGAACAACTTAACTTTCACCATGAATACGGGAGAGTTGCGGGTGATTATTGGTCCTAATGGTGCCGGAAAAACCACCTTTTTAGATGTGATTACCGGAAAAGTCAAACCCACCCTAGGAAAAGTCTTCTTTAAAGGGCGAAACCTGCGGAAATATTCTGAAGATACAATCGCTCGATTTGGCATTGGTCGCAAATTTCAAACCCCACGGGTTTACCTGAATCTTACCCCTCGGGAAAATTTAGAAATTTCCTGCAATCGGAATAAAAATGTATTTCAGACCTTATTGAAACCCACTCCAGCATCGGAGCATAATACGGTCAAAACCCTCCTGGAAACCATCGGTTTAGTCGCTAAAGCGGATATTGCCTCGGGATTACTCTCCCACGGGGAAAAACAATGGCTAGAAATTGGAATGTTGCTGGCGCAATCTCCCGATTTATTATTAGTTGATGAACCCGTGGCGGGATTGACCGATGAAGAAACCGCCCTCACCGGAGAATTACTAATTTCCTTGGCCCAAAGTCATTCAATTATTGTGATTGAACATGATATGGAATTCGTGCGGCAAATTGCCCGCAAAGTCACGGTATTGCATGAGGGTTCGGTCCTCTGTGAAGGGAGTATTGAAGAGGTCCAAAATGACCCCAAAGTGATTCAAGTCTATTTGGGCAGTACCGAGGAACATGAATAAAAAACTAACCTACTGAAAGAGTTGAAGTTCGGAAACCTCGGCCTGATACCCATCCAGTTTTTAAAAGCCCAGTATGAATTGCGACAGCATAGGGAGCCTACCTGTCCAGCAGTCGTTGGCGCGTCTATCAAGCCGAAAACTCCACTGTGCAAGGGCTACAGTCGTTTTTGTCCGCTCTAAACCGATATCGTGAAAACCGCCCGGTCTTAAAGGGAGCAGTAATTTCAGCGCAGGAGGGAACCGCAAATTTACTCTGAGTCTTGGCCCGTAGCGGCGTTCCCCCTGCGCTACAGGCTTTCTTCCAAGGTTCGCCGTTCCCTTGACATATAAAAAATATATAGATATGATATAAAAAATATCAGGTGATGGAAAGGAGTAAAAAAGTTGAATAAAAAAACTTTAATTTCTTTAAATTTATCCGTAACTGAATTAGAATTGCTCAATTATTTGAGTGAAAAAAAGGAAATGAGCAAATCTGCCGTCCTGCGTCAGGCATTAAGGATGATAGGAGTAATTGAGGAACGGCTGGAACGAGGCGATAAACTTTATTTTGAATCTTTAGAACAAGATAAATCTGAAGTCTTGATTTTGTAAAACTTTCTGGGAGGATGTACCTAGCATGAGGGACATAGAGTGAGTGTAAAACTATTATTATTTAGGGTTCAAGACCAAAAAGCTGTAGAGGCAGAGTTACTCCCCTTATCTATTGTTCATTTGAACCACTTTCAGCAAAAATGGAATCCGAGGCTTCAACCTTCTAGTGAAGAAGATAGCCATTGGGATTGGGTAAAAAAGTATCAAGCAATAAGCAGGCTGGCTAATTACGAAGGGTACGCCATTGAGTGCGAACTTATGACGGAAGGTTTGATGTTGTTAGAAATTGACTATCACCGCTCTCGATTAGAACGGAACAAAAATTTAGTTTATGTGGATTATTTAGCAACAGCTCCTTGGAATCGTCCTTCTATCCAAAGCCCACCTAAATACCGGGGCGTGGGTACAGCTATGATTACGTTTGCCGTGCAACGCAGTATAGAGTTAGAATATAAAGGGAGGGTCGGTTTACACGCTTTACCGGAAGCAGAAAGATTTTACAAGAATCAGCTTAACATGGTTAATTTTGGCCCCGATGAAAGGTATGAAAATCTTACCTATTTTGAATTTTCTAAAGAGGAGGCTTTAAAGATAGTGAAACTCAGCTAGTTATTTCAGTCCAATGATTCTCAACTCAAGAATAGGAGAAAAATTAGTGAATAAACAATATGGAGAAGCCTGGTTAAAATGGGCGATTCAAGTTGAAGAGGAAGCGGGGTGCGATATCAATGCTGGATTAGGTCCTCAAGAACATCCGCTAACCCAGAAACCCGGCGATCAACCCATGAACGATCAATATGGAGAAGCTCGGTTAAAATGGGCGATTCAAGTTGAAGAGGAAGCCGGGTGCGATATCAGTGCTGGATTAGGTGCTGAAGAACATCTACTAACCCAGAAATCAGGCGATCAAGCCGGGGAGATGAACCAGAGAAAACAGAGGCAGATCAAACCGAAACTGCGCTCCCCTGAAATGGATACTAAATTGATTTAATGTCATACGAAAGTCCAGGGATGAAACTCTATTTACTTAAATCGGGGGACAATTTTTCTGTTTGATGCTAATCAATCATGAGACGCAAAGATAGGCGTCTCTATTTATGTAAAAATTAATTAGAGAGCAGCATAATGAGTCCAACTAATCCAGCGATCGCATTAGAAAACCCCCTCACTGCATCCCATCGGATGCTACAAGTATCCGGGTTGAATGTTTATTATGGGGAAAGTCACATTTTACGAGATGTAGATTTGAGCGTATCCCCGGGACAAATGGTCTGCCTGATTGGCCGGAATGGGGTCGGTAAAACGACTCTGTTAAAAACGATTATGGGATTACTGCAACCTCGGAAGGGACAAATCTATTTAGAGGGGCAACCCATCATCGATAAATCGAGCGATCGCCGTGCTAAAATGGGCATCGGTTATGTCCCCCAAGGGCGGGAAATTATTCCCCGGTTGACGGTAAAAGAAAATTTAATTTTGGGCTTAGAAGCGCGACCCACTCGGCCTAAAACTCCGGAAATTTCTGATGAAATCTTCGAGTTATTTCCGGTTTTAAACCAAATGTTGAATCGGATGGGGGGAGATTTGAGTGGGGGACAACAACAACAACTAGCGATCGCCCGCGCCTTGATGGGAAATCCTCGCTTACTCATCCTCGATGAACCCACGGAAGGCATCCAACCTTCGATTATTTTAGAAATTGAAGCGGCAGTGCGTCGGATTATCCAAACCAAAGGCATTTCAGTCCTGCTAGTAGAACAGCATTTGCATTTTGTTCGAGAAGCCGATTGGTATTATGCCATGCAAAAAGGAGGAATTGTTGCCTCGGGTTCCACTGAAGAACTCAGCAATGAAGTCATTCAACGATTCCTAGCGGTTTAATCAGAAACTCGGTTTTTTACAGGCTATGACAACCGAATTTCTTGTCAAACTACACGCTATAGTAGAATTTATAGCGGTTCCTGGACTCATGAGGTACAGATATTTATAGGAGTGCGTAAAGCCTGCGGCATAGCTCCGCTTACCGCGTAGCGTGCCGTAGCATCACATCTTGCTCGCTAGGGAGGATAGCGAGCAAGATGCTCGCACTCCCAAAACGTACCTCATAACTATGGGAACCGCTATAATGTAACCTGAATCCGAGAATTTGTGAGTAATAGTCAGACTGAAAATCAACCCGTTAAAGGATGGCATGGCAGCTTAGAATTAGCCTACGCTCAATCTGGAAATGCTACTCAGGTAGCATCAGCAAAAGTTACAGCACCCCTCAAGATTCAGCGACCCTTTTATCCCGAAGGGGAAGGGGTTTGTCATAGCGTCATTCTGCATACCGCTGGGGGAATTGTGGGCGGTGATTCCCTGGGACAATCGATCCATCTCCAGGAGAATGCTCATGCTTTAATTACCACAGCAGCGGCAGCTAAAATTTATCGCAGTATGGGTGAAGTTGCACGGCAAACTATTCAGATTCAGGTGGACTCTGGCGCTTGTTGTGAATGGCTTCCCCAGGAAAGTATTATTTTTAATGGGGCAATTTATCGCCAAAATTTACGCATTGAATTAGCGCAGGATGCCCGCTTTTTGTTGTGGGAAATTAACCGATTTGGACGGAGTGCCCGGGGGGAAACGTTTGTCCAGGGAGAGTGGCGATCGCACACGGAAATCTGGCAACAGGGTCGTCCCCTGTGGATCGATCGCCAACATCTCAACGGCAGTGAATCCTCCGTTGCCTCCAACTCGGCTTTAGCCGGTTTCCCCATTGTGGCAACCCTCGCCTGGATTGGGGACCCAGTGACCCCGGAACTGGTCCAGGAAGCGCGATCGCTGTGGGAGGCGCGTTCCAGTTCCTCCCTGGGTGAAACTGGCGTCACCAGGCTCCCTCACGGATTATTATGTCGATATCGTGGATCTTCGACCCCAGAAGTGCGAAACTGGTTTAGCGAAGTTTGGCAACTCCTGCGCCTGAGTTTTATAGGCCGTCCGAGTTGTCCTCCGCGAGTTTGGCCGATTTGAAGGATTTATTATGCAACTTTCTCCCCAAGAAAAAGACAAATTATTGATTTTTACCGCAGCGTTAGTTGCCGAACGTCGTAAAAATCGGGGCTTACTTTTAAATTACCCTGAAGCTGTCGCCTATATTTCTGCTGCTATTTTAGAAGGGGCGAGAGATGGCCGAACCGTCGCTGATTTGATGAGCTATGGTGCCACCTTACTCACCCGAGAGGAAGTCATGGAAGGCGTCCCGGAAATGGTGGCGGAAGTGCAGGTGGAAGCGACGTTCCCCGATGGCACAAAATTGGTGACGGTTCACAATCCAATTCGGTAAGTTGAACTGATTTAATCTGAAATACTACAGGGTAGAGGTGATGATGATTCCCGGAGAAATTATTGTTAAAACTGGAGAAATTGAGTTAAATGCGGGGCGAAAAACCGTCCGGTTGCAAGTCGCTAATGCGGGCGATCGCCCGATTCAAGTTGGCTCCCATTTTCATTTTTTTGAAGTCAATGAAGCCTTGAATTTTGACCGGGATGCCGCCCGAGGAATGCACCTGGATATTCCCGCAGGAACTGCGGTGCGATTTGAACCGGGAGATGAGCGAGAGGTGGAATTAGTTCCCTTTGTCGGCAGTCGTCAGGTGTATGGCTTTAATGGTCAAATTAATGGACCCCTGGATTCCTAAAGCTCAAAGTCTGTAACCGTCACTACTACCATTGTTAAGAATTTCTTTTAAAGTGGAAAGAATCCTCAATGTCCCCCTGGTTCTTGCGGGAGTTAGGGGGAGAAAGTGGGGATGAATTTCCTCTAAAACTAGAAAAATATAACTCATGATAGATGTAAACTCGACGACACCGATTCATCAGGTTGTGATTGTGGGGGGTGGATTTGGAGGGCTGTATGCCGCCCAGTCCCTCGGGCGTGCTCCCGTCCAAGTCACCCTGATTGATAAACGGAATTTTCATTTATTTCAACCCCTGCTTTATCAAGTGGCAACGGGAACTCTTTCCCCGGCAGATATTGCCTCTCCCTTGCGTGGGGTGCTCAGTAAAAATAAGAATACCAAAGTGCTGCTGGAAGAAGCGGTGGATATTGACCCAAAACAGCAAACATTGAAGTTGTTAGGGGAAGAAATTCGGTATGATACGTTAATTGTTGCCACGGGAGTGAGTCATCATTATTTTGGAAATGACCACTGGGAAGACAAAGCGCCGGGGTTAAAAACGGTGGAAGATGCCTTAGAAATGCGGAGACGAATTTTCATGGCATTTGAAGCCGCAGAAAAGGAAACGGACCCGGAAAAACGTCAAGCTTGGTTAACCTTTGCGATCGCAGGCGGAGGACCGACCGGGGTGGAATTAGCCGGGGCGATCGCTGAACTGGCTCATAATACCTTAAAAGAAGATTTTCGCAATATTAACACCACAGAAGCGAAAATTTTACTGTTAGAAGGGATGGATAGAATTCTCCCTCCCTATCCTCCAGAACTGTCCGTAAAAGCTGAAAAATCTTTACATGAATTAGGGGTAACTGTCCAAACCAATAGTTTGGTTATCAATGTCACGGAGGATGCAGTCACAGTGCGACGCGGTGACACAGAGGAAATCATTCCCACGCGCACTTTATTATGGGCGGCAGGGGTGAAAGCGTCGGGACTGGGTGAAATTTTAGCTGAACGGACGGGAGTGGAACGCGATCGCGCTGGACGGGTGATTGTGGAACCCGATTTAAGTTTACCGGGATATTCTAATATTTTTGCGATCGGGGATTTGGCGCATTTTGCTCATCAAGATGGCAAACCTTTACCCGGGGTTGCGCCGGTGGCGATGCAGCAAGGGGAATATGTGGCGAAGGTGATTCAACACCGTTTTAAGCAGAAGGAATATCCGCCCTTTCATTATGTAGATTTTGGCAGTTTAGCGGTGATTGGACGTCATGCAGCGGTGGTGGATTTAGGATTTATTCAATTTTCTGGGTTTATTGCATGGCTATTTTGGGTGTTTGTGCATATTTATTTCTTGATTGAATTTGACAATAAATTAGTAGTGATGATTCAATGGGGTTGGAACTATTTTACCCGCAAACGGGGAGCCCGATTAATTACGGGAGAAGAGGCCAAAATGTTAATTGAAATTGATGGTCGAGGGGACTATCATCTCCCGGAACCGGAAAAAGAAACCCTGGAAGTATAAGCTGGAACCTCGATTCAGATGGTAAGCAGATGGTGAGGGAGCAGAAACGGGGGAAATGAACCGAAAAGCAGGCGATCGCAAGATTACCCTGAGCCACCCTATAAGCAGGGCGATCGCCCTCTTTTCAAAAAACAATTTTATCCACAATCTCCATCGGTTCATCATCCTCGGATAAAATATCCAGCAACCCATCCAGTTCGGTAATTTCTAACAGATACATCACCGATCCTTTCAGGTTACACAAGCTTAAACGGCGGCCTGTTTTTTTAGCCAGTTGATTGGCGGTGATTAATGCCATGAGTCCGGAATGACTCACCGTCGTGACTTCCCCTAAATCAATAAACCAGCGATTGTATTTTTCCCAGGCTAAACGAGCAATATTTTGTTGAAGCATTGCCGATGCTTTTAAGTCTAAATTCCCTTGGGGCTGAAGGACTACGTTCATACAAATTTCCTCTGTCGATCGGTATGTTCTTTAGAATCGGCGCGAGTTTACGGGTTCACGCCCCTTTCTAACTCTGCGTAAAAATACGAATGGTTTCCCCTGACTTCTTGTCAATATCCGTGATTTTGCGGTGATCTTGTGTGATGCAGAAACCTAGAAACAGCGATCATTTGGCAGAATTTCGGTGATCCAAATCACTGACAAGTTGTAGATTCTCACATAATAGATGGGGTAATCCCAGCCTAGCAAGGCACTGCCACAATGAGGCCCTGGGAATCCGTCAACCCCCTGACTGTTTAACAGGATTGGGGTTGGACTTCAATCCGTCAGAATTTCCCCACAATTGCGGGGATGGCGTCGGGAAGCAGTTCCTACTCCTCTCTACAGTTTTTGGGACAGAGTACCCACCGCCTATTCTACTTCTTTGGTCGGGCGGATAAGTGTTACTCAGCTATAGCAGTCCTATCTCAGTTGTGGAAGACCCTCACCCCCAACCCCTCTCCCAGAACGGGAGAGGGGAGCAAGAAATGTTACAAATCATTTAGGATTGCTATATCAGGAGATTGCAAAAAGCCGGTTTATTTTTCCATAAACCGGCTTTTTGGCTGAATTATTGAGTGAAATCCCATCAAAGAATAGTGAAAAATGTGATAATTTGACTCGGGTTAGAGTCGCTTGGATTATTTTTAAATAGAGTCTTGAAATTTCGAGGGCTTAATCGACTACGCGAATTAACCCCTGGTGGATGAGGTCGAATACCTGGTTGATTTTATACCAATCGGCCTCGCCGATCGCCTCTCTCGATAGCAAACCCGACATCAAGAGTTGTTGATCCAAACGAGTAATCTGACGACATTTAAAAATTCTTTCGAGGATTTCATCCGTTGATATGGGCGTTCTCTGGGTGGTTGTATGCAGGGTTTCCCCGTAAGTCATAGTTGTTTAGAAAAACTCTACGGTTTCAAGTATGAAGTTTGTTGAAGAAAGCGGTGGCGATCGCCAGCATACAAAACCTATGAGGTTGATCAGGTCATCGCAGAGATCTCGATCATTGACATTTACAAATGAAGGAGGTAATCACCAAGTGAGGGGTTTGACCCCCCACTTTATGGGGTGAGTACAAAACCTGTTAACTTCAGGCGGTTTTCATAGACCTTTGAATACCAGATTCCGGATCACTCCTGACCCAGAAGTTACAGGATTAGGTGGCAAGGCGCAGAGTGCGATCGCCGATGGGAATGGACGGGACTCGTCCTCCCCCAAAATAAATCCGTTGAAAATAGCGATCGTACTGAGTGCCATTTCTGAGACGATTAATTTTCACCCCACTGTAACCGCCTCGCGGGGTAGAATGAATGAATTGGGAATTGCCAATATAAATCCCCACATGAGTCGCTAACCGGCGATTTTCACTGAAAAAAACTAAATCCCCCGGTTGTAATTCATTGAGGTTTTGCAACGTTTCAGCCACAAGTTGAGAATAGAGTTGTTGCTGATAGGCATCCCGGGGTAAGTAAAAATTTCCCTCACGAAAAACTGTCTGGACGAATCCGCTACAGTCGAGACGATTCCCGACTGTTCCCCCCCATAAATAGCGACCCCCTCCATATTTTTTCTCGGGCATAAATTGTTGGGCCAGTTGAATTAAAGGAGTTTTATCGGAGATTAGTTGAGGAGAAATTACTTGGCGATTAGACAATTCTAGGAGGCGATTATCGGGTAAGCTAACGGTGATTTTATACCCGGAAGTTTCTTGAGGAACTAAGGGGAGACGGGTTCCTAAATAGAGGGTTTGGGGTTGGGAAATCGTCTCGGTGAGTTGGACTTTTGGAGCATTAATCCAAGCCTCAAAAGTCGGGCGATCGCATTCTAGTAAATCTTGCCGTTGAATCCAAGCCAGATATCCATCATCTTCGATTCTGACTCGGGCAAATTTGCCGTCAGGACTATAGTCTAATAGCTTAACCGCCGTTCCCATCCGCACTTGGGTGGCTAAGTCTCCAATTTCTAGGGTCGGTTTGGTATAGAGATTGCTAAAAGCTTTGACCGTAATCCCATAATCTAAATCAACATCAGAATAGGGGAAAATGGCCAAATGGGATTCAGCCCCATGCGGGAAACTTTCCGCAGCTAATCCTTCAATTAAGTTGCGTTCTTGGGCGGTTAAAACCTTTCCCGTTATAACCGGAATTTTGCCACTGGAAGTAATGCTAACTTCAAACACTGTATCTCGGTTAATTCGAGCATAAGGTTCCAATCGGGTAATCGTTCCAGACTGTTGAGGAGAAATATCAAAAAAGACTTGGCGGCGATGGAATTGCTGTTGTAAAAGCTGTTCCATCTGCGGGGTCAATTGATTCACAAAATTTTGGATATCGGCGGAAACGGCTTGTCCCGGGCTCGATAAACTGATGGCGAGGAAAAAGGTTAATAATCCGATCCAAAAAGAGGGGATTGTGAACTTAAATAGGTTAGATTTCATCGTGATTCTGTTGTGTTGTAACCGCAACGGAAGGCCCATGCCTAGCCATTGTTTCAACCCCTCACTCGCAAATCCGGATAGTCTATTTCTGAGTGGGGTGGGAGTCGCCTCTGTGGGAACGAAGCTTCCCTCGCTATAGCCTTCTCTTAACTGTTGTGAGTCATAACGGTTAGTGGCGAGATTGCCCAGATTTCCTAATGAGTTTAGGCTGCATCCGAAGGCCGATCGCGCTTATTCTCAATTGGGAAATTCGGTGAGTATTAATTGGGGTAGAAGCGGTGGTGCGATCGCTGATTTTAAATCTAACTGGCGGTGAACCCGGGAGGAAGTATAGCCCGGATGAATCCAGTGGCTAGGAAATAGGGATTGAGGGGTTTTACCCTTGGGGAGGACTGGCAGTCCGGGAGAGTCATGAATCATTCTTAAAGTGAATAGAAAATTCGATTCAATTCGGTTTGGAGAGAGTATTCCGGGATACAATGAGTCAAGACTATTTATCCCGTTATCTTGATAATTTATGTTCAAGAGCGCGATCGCCACTCGGGTTACTCACTTGGTTAAACAGGTCCCTCTTCGTCGGGTTTTAATCATTCCGTTTGTGCTGCAAATTGTGGTGGCGGTGGGGTTGACGGGATACCTTTCATATCGGAACAGTCAACAGGCGATCGGCAGACTGGCTGACAAGTTAATGGCTGAGGTGAGCGATCGCCTCAAAGAACAACTCACCCACCATCTTGCGGTTCCCCACCAGATCAATCGCATCAATGCCGAAGCGGTTCGCAAAGGTCAACTGGATCTCGCAGATCCGCAGGCCCTTGAACGCCATCTTTTTCAACAGGTCCAGGTATTTGCAGAGGTGAGTCACCTTTTAGTTGGCACAGAACAGGGGGTATTGCGAATCGCGGTTCGCCATCCCGTCTGGGGAATGTTGATGTCGGATCCGGTGGAACCGAACTTAATCTATTATTATCGCCTGGGGCAGGATGGTAAAAAAACTTATCTAATCCGCCAATTTCGGCAACCGCCCGTACAGCAATGTCCCTGGTATCGTGAAGCAGTAGAGGCGGGTGAACCGACTTGGGTGCCGATTTTTGAACTAGGGGATGGTTCGGACCTCTCGCTGAATGCCAGTTATCCCATCTACAACCCGAAGAGTGGGGAACTGTTGGGGGTATTTTCTGCTGCCTTTGATCTTTCGATGATTCCTGAATTCCTCGCCCAATTGAGGGTTGGGAATACGGGACAAGTATTTATCCTGGAACCGAATGGGTTGCTTGTCGGCTGTTCCAACTCGGAACCCCCCTATCGGATTCGGGAGGGAAATCAGACTCAACGGTTGCAACGGATCCAGGGGACAGAGAGTGAGGACCCTCTGGTGCAAAAAACCAGTGAATATTTGCGATCACACGTCACTCATTGGCAGACTCTGAAGACACCTCAAGCGTTAAGGTTTCGCATCGACGGAAATCTTCATTATTTACAACTGGTTCCCTTCGAGGATGAGTTGGGATTAGATTGGCTGATTGCCGTGGTGATTCCGGCTGCGGATTTTATGCAGGATATCGAGGCAAGCACTCGGCTGATGGTTGTGTTTTGTATCCTTGCTCTTTTTGGGGCGATCGGCTGCGGACTGATCACCGCTAGATGGATCGCCGAACCGATTTTATCCCTCAACTTAGCCGCTAAGGAGATCGCCAAAGGAGAACGGCACAAACCTGTGAATATCTCTGTGATTCATGAAGTGGGAGAATTAGCCCATTCCTTTAATCAAATGGCCGATCAACTCCAAAACTCTTTAGGAGAACTGCAATCCTTAAATCTAGCCCTCTCCCAGAGTGAACGGCGCTTGCAGGATTTCCTAGAAGCCTTACCCGTAGGGGTGGCGGTGATGAATCCTGATGGCAGTTTGGCTTATGTTAATCCCACAGGAGAATGTTTGTTTAGAAAAGGGATTGTTCCCAACGTCACCGCCAAAGATTTATCGCAAACCTATCAAGTGTATCGGACTGGAACGGATCAACTTTACCCCACCGACGAACTCCCGGGCCTCCGGGCATTACGGGGGGAAACCGTGAGCATTGATGATTTAGAAATTCGCTTCGAGTCGGGGGAAATTGTTCCTTTAAAAATTAATTCAATTCCCATTCATAATTCAGAAGGACAAGTTATTTATTCTATTAATGCTTATGAAAATATTTCTGAAATCCAGGAAGCTAAGGCCGTTTTAACCGATTACAATCGAGTATTGAAACAACAAGTCGAAGCCCGAACCACTGAATTAGTCGCGGCGAAAGAAGCGGCGGAAATTGCGAATCGAGCTAAAAGCCGCTTTTTAGCTAATATGAGCCATGAATTGCGGACCCCTTTGAATGCGATTCTCGGTTTTAATCAGTTGATTGGACGCCATCCCAAATTACCCCAGGAATGTCGAGAACAGACTGAGATTATCCAGCGCAGTGGTCACCATCTGCTCAACCTGATTAATAATGTTTTGGATATGGCGAAGATTGAATCGGGACACCTGAGTATGACCGAAACCTGTTTTGATTTGTATGGGGTACTCGATGATGTGAAATCGATGTTTTACTTTAAAGCTCAGGAAAAAGGATTGCAGCTTTCGGTAGAGTATGCTCCCGAGGTGCCCCGGTACTTACAGACTGATGAAATGAAGCTGCGACAGGTGTTGATTAATTTATTAGGAAATGCCATAAAGTTTACCCAAACCGGAGGGGTTAGTTTATGGGTGAGACGAGAGGGAGAAAATCCAGATGCGGGGACAGTTTTGGAGAATCAAGGGGGGGAAATTTCCCGGATTTCGGGGAATAGGTTGGGGGAGCATCTCAATGGGGAAAAGAGACCTAACCCCCCAGCCCCCTTCCCTACGAGGGAAGGGGGAGAAAGAGATTTATTCCCCCCTCCCCTCGTAGGGGAGGGGGGCAGGGGGGAGAGGTCCGACTGGGTTTTAGGCAACATTGAGAGGCTCCCTATGTTAGCCTTTGAAGTGAGAGATACCGGACCCGGAATTCCCCCGGAAGATATCCCGAGTCTGTTTGATGCCTTTGTGCAAACCAAGATCGGATCCAACGCCCTTGAAGGAACAGGGCTGGGACTCCCGATTTCGCGCAAGTTCGTCCAACTGATGGGAGGGGAGATCCTCGTAGAATCGGAAGTGGGGCGCGGGAGTTGCTTCACGGTTTATCTGCCGGTGAAGGAAGTTTCGGAAATCCCCGAGGCGACGCCACAAAAAGCACCCCGTCCAGTGGCCCTCGCCCCGAACCAACCCCGGTATCGGATTGGGATTGTGGATGATCAATTAGATAATCGGCAACTGTTAATCGCCCTGTTGTCTCCCCTCGGCTTTGAACTGCGGGAAGCGACGAACGGGTTCGAGGCGATCGCCCTGTGGTCAGAGTGGCACCCCCATCTGATGTTTATGGATATGCAAATGCCGGTCCTGGATGGTTATCAAGCCACCCAACGGATTAAAAAACTCTGCGGCGATCGGGCCACGGTGATTATTGCCATCACTGGGAGTATCCTCTCCTCAGAAACAGCCCGTATCCTCTCGGCAGGATGCGATGATTGGATTCGTAAACCCTTGGATGAATCCACTATTTTTGAGACAATACATAACTATATCGGTGTGCAATTTATTTATGAAGAAAAATCAAAATCCCCTTTACAACCGTCTCGCTTCATGCCGCCGATTATACTCAGTTCAGCATTGCTCTGGGACCTACCGGCGGGGATTCTCGAAGAACTGGAACGGGCAGTTGTCTGCATTGATGTAGCGGCAATGAACCAGACGATCGCCCAAATTGCCCTTTATCCCCCGGAGCAAAATGCAGCAGTCGCCGAGGCCCTACAGCACTGGGTCGATGAATTTGATTATCCGAGTATTTTGTCGTTTATTCGTCAGAGTCAATTATAAAAATGAACAGCGCTGAAACTGCCGATAATAATATATTAGTCGTAGATGATACCCCAGAGAATCTGCGCCTGTTAACCCAAGTCTTGTCCCAGCAGGGGTATGTGGTTCGTCCAGTCCTAGAGGGGAAATCTGCCATTGCCGCTGCCCTCGTGCATCCCCCGGACCTCATTTTGCTGGATATTTTGATGCCCCAACCCGACGGCTATGAAGTCTGCCAACTCCTGAAAGCTGACCCCAGGACAAGGGATATCCCGATTATTTTTCTAACGGCTTTAAGCGATGCCCTGGATAAAGTCAAAGCCTTTTCCCTCGGGGCCGTAGATTATATTACCAAACCCTTTGAGGTTGAAGAAGTCATTGCCCGAATTGAAAATCAACTGCGCTTGCGATCGCTGCAAAAAGAACTGGAAGCCAAAAATCTTCACCTCCAACAAGAAATCCAAAATCGCCGGTTGGCAGAAACCGCCCTCCTAGACCGGGCCGAAGAACTTCGCATCCAAAACACCCTCTTAACCGACCTCGCCAAAAGTCCAGACCTCTATCAGGGAGATTTAGAAACCGCCTTTCACGAACTGATCGCCGCTGCGGTTAACTATTTAGACTTGGATCGCGCCGGGGTGTGGTTATATGACGAACCGGGAACAAAACTCAAACGATTTGCCAGCTTTGAAAAACATTTAGAAGGGGTTGAGGCCGTCAATCCAGATATCCTCGGGGATTATTTAGCCTCCCAAGCCGCCTCCTCCACGGATTCCCTGACCTTTGTCTGCCACGGTGACCCCGAAAACCCCATAGACTCTTCCCCGCAACCCGGGTCAAAGGGTTCCCTAGGACTGGCCCCCATCCGCCAGGACGGTCAAACCATTGGATTTTTAGAAAGTGTCCGGTTCACCCTCGATCGCCTCTGGACCCCGGAGGAGGAAAACTTCATTCGGTCCCTCGCGGACCTGGCTGCGGTTATCCTGCAAGGGGCGAAACGACAACAGGCCGATCGCCAGCGTCAGATCACGGAAGAAAAGTTTGCCTTAGCCTTTCGCGCTTCTCCCGATGCAGTCGCCATCCTCTCTTGGCCCGAATGCCGGTATTTAGAAGTCAACGAAGCGTTTTGTCAGCAACGGGGCTATTCTCGGGCAGAAATCCTCGGCAAAACCTCTCAAGAACTCAATTTTATTACCAATCCAGAAGCTGCTAGCGACATTGTGGAGCAATTTAGCCAGCAACGCAGCCTGAGCAACGTAGAAACCCAAGTTCGCACCAAAACCGGGGAAATCAAAACCATCCTGATCTGTGCCGAATTCGTTGACCTCAATGGGAATCCGGGCATTTTGACCTTTAGTAAAGATATCACCGATCGCGAACGGAACCGATTGGCGATCGAACAACAATTACACCGCAGTCATCTGCTGCGGGAAATCACCGATCGCATTCGCAGCGAAATCGAAACCCAGCAAGTCTTTGAAACCGCTGCCTTCGTTATTGGACGGGCCTTTAAAGTTTGTCGATGCCTGATTCATACCTATGTAGATGAACCTGTGCCGATGATTCCGGTGATCGGAGAATATTTAAGTCCCGGCCATTCCTCCCTCAAACCCCGCAGCATTTACCTGGCAGACAATCCCGGATTACAATCCTTGCTATCGGAAGAACGGGCGATCGCCTACGATGATGTCAATACCGACCCCAGGCTAGACAGTCCCAATTCCCTGCATCGCCAAGTCACCATCAAGTCGATGCTATCCGTGGGAATTTTTTATCAAGGTCAAGCCAATGGGATTATCAGCTTGCATCAGTGCGATCGGTTTCGCCAGTGGACCGCACAAGAGGTAGAACTGATCGAGACGATCGCCGCGCAACTGGGAATTGCGATCGCCCAAGCCCAACTCCTAGAAGAGGAAAAAGAAGCCCGCCTCGCCTTTGAGCAACAAAATCTCCAGTTACAACGAGAAATCAGCGAACGCCGCATTGCCCAAGAAGCCCTCCGGCACAGCGAACAGAAATATCGAGCCCTGGTAGATGCCTCACAAGATGTCATTTGGTCGATAGATATCCGAGGATGTTATACGTTTGTCAATCCGGCAGTCGAAAAAATTTACGGTTATACTTCTAGCGAAACCCTCGGCTGCAAACTCACTCAATTTGTCGCCCCGGAATACCGGCAGGGGGAAAGAAAGCTCCTGCGACGGCTGCTGCAAGAGGGAGAACCCCTGCTGCAACATGAAACCCGCTATCAGCGTCAAGACGGCAAACAGATATACGTCCTGGTGAATGCGATCGCCTTACGGGACTCGGAAGGGCGGATTCGCGGGGCCACCGGAACCACCATCGATATCACCGAACGCCGCCAGCAGGAAGAAGCTTTACGAGCAATGGTAGAAGGCAGCGCTGCCACCGCTGGCACGGAATACTTCCACGCCTGTGTTCGATCCATCGCCAACGTGCTGCAAGTCAAATATGCCCTCCTAGCCGAATGTAGCAACTCGACTCCAAATCGGGCCCGTTCCCTGGCCTTTTGGCTTGGCAATCGCTGGAGTGAACCCATTGAGTATGAACTCCCCGGAACCCCCTGCGATCTGGTGCTAAAAACGGGCCAAACCTGTTATTATTCCCAATCGCTCCAAACTCTATTTCCCACGGACCTCGGCTTAGTGACTCTCAATGCCGAGAGTTATCTGGGTTTACCCATCCGAACTGCCCAGGGCGAAACTTTAGGCTATCTAGCGATCCTGGATGACAAACCCATGTTTGCCACGGCTCACACCGAATCGATTTTAAAACTGTTTGCCGATCGCGCTGCTGCCGAAATTCAACGCTTGAAATCGGAGCAAGCCCTGCAACAAAGTGAGCAACGATTTCGGGCTATTTTTAACTCTATGTTCCAATTGATCGGCTTGCTCAACCCCGATGGCACGGTGTTGGAACTGAATCAAACCGCCTTGGATTTTATCGGGTTAGAACCGGCCCAAGTCGTCGGTAAACCCTTCTGGGAACTGCCTTGGTGGAATCAGTCGGCAGCACTCCAGCAGCAACTGAAGGCAGCCATTTCCCAGGCATCGGCAGGGGAGTTTATCCGCTATCAAGTCGAAGCCACCGGGGTTCAAGGAGTCACCCTCACTTTTGACTTTTCCCTGAAACCCGTCCTGGACGAACAGGGGAGGGTCATCTTGCTGATCCCCGAAGGACGAGACATCAGCGATCGCGTTTCGGCTCAAGTCCAGTTACAACGAACCACGGAACGCCTGCAATACTTGCTCAGTTCCAGTCCAGCGATTATCTATAGTGCGGAAATTTTCGGTAACTATCGCGCCACCTGTATGAGTGAAAATGTTCAAATGATCCTGGGGTATGAAGCGCGGGAATTTTTAGAAAACCCCAACTTTTGGCGATCGCGGATTCATCCCGAAGACCGCGATCGCCTTTTCGGAAAAATCCCTACCCTGCTCTCCAAAGGCACTCTGAGCGCAGAATATCGCTTTCTCCATGCCGACGGCACTTATCACTGGTTTGACGATCGCATGAGATTAATCCATGATGAAATCGGCAATGTCAGGGAATGCGTCGGGTATTGGATCGATATCACAGAGCGCAAAATCGCCCAAGAGGCATTCCAGGCTTCTGTGCGCCGCTATCAAACCTTAGCAGAAGCCTCCCCCGTGGGGATTTTCCACACCGATGCTGCGGGTAACTGTCTGTATGTCAATCAACGCTGGTGTGAAATTACTGGACTATCCCAGGCTGAATCTCTGGGGCCGGGATGGATGAGTACCTTGCACCCGGAAGACCACAGTCGGGTGAATCACGAGTGTCATACCGCCTCGGAAAATCAAGTCCTGTTTAAGTCCGAGTATCGGTTCTTACGTCCCGATGGAAAAATAACCTGGGTCATGGGTCAGACGATCGCCGAAATCAATCCCGACGGGACTTTGAAAGGGTACATTGGTACGATTTCTGATATCACCGATCGCAAACTGGCCGAAAATGACCTGTTAGAACGCTCAGAACGCGATCGGGCCCTTTTTACCCTGTTCCAACGAATGCGCCAAACCTTGGAACTGGACCAGATTTTCGCTGCAACGACCCAGGATTTACGACAACTCCTAGAAAGCGATCGGGTCGTCGTCTATCGCTGTCCTCCGAAACCCGATATAAACTCGATTTGGGAGTCCGTGGGTCAAGACTGGGTTCCCCTGATGGCTGCACCGGACGGAAAACCCCCAGAGAAACTCCTCCAGAAGCAAGGGTTGAGGGATACTGAAGCAGCTTTGAGTGCCTGGAACTTGACCCTGGAAGCCCTAGACCAGCGCAGTCGCCACCCCGACCCCCTCTATCCCCGTCCGTCAGATTTGCCTTGCTTAATCATTCCCGACCTCACCCAGGCCCCTTTAAACCCCGACGAACTCCCCCATCTCTATCGACTGCAAGTGCAAGCCTATCTAATCGTCCCAATTTTTGCCCATAATCAACTCTGGGGAATGTTGGCGATCTATCAAAATAGCGCTCCGCGCTATTGGAAACAAGCGGATGTCAATATTGCCATCCAAATTGCCACCCAATTAGGGGTAGCCTTGCAGCAAGCACAACTGCTCGAACGGACCCAAAAGCAAGCTCAGGCCCTGCAAAAAGCGGCGATCGCCGCTGATACCGCCAACCGTGCCAAAAGCGAATTTCTCGCCAATATGAGTCATGAACTGCGAACTCCCCTAAATGCCATCCTCGGCTTTTCCCAGGTGATGACGCGCGATCGATCCTTGAGTAGCCAACAGGCAGAGCAATTACGGATTATTAATCGCGCCGGAGAACATCTACTGGATTTAATTAATGACATTTTGGAAATGTCCAAAATTGAAGCAGGGCGCACGGCGTTTCATGAAACCAATTTTGACTTATTAGATCTGCTGGAAAATCTGGAAACGATGTTGCGACTCAAGGCTAAATCTAAAGGGTTACAGCTTCAGTTGGAGATTGATCCCCAAGTGCCGCAGTTTATCAGCACCGATCAAGGAAAACTGCGGCAAGTGTTACTGAATATTCTGGGGAATGCCATTAAATTTACCCAAACTGGCGGGATTTTTCTACGGGTTCGGGTCGCCACCCACGAGGAGATGGAACCCGGGAAAACAATTCTAGGCGATCGCCTTCCCAAACTTTACTTTGAAATTGAAGACACAGGTCCGGGAATTGCTCCCCAGGAAATGCACCGGCTATTTGAACCCTTTGGCCAAACCGAAACCGGGATGAAATCCGGACAAGGCACGGGTCTGGGGTTACCGATTAGCCAGAAATTTGTGGAACTGATGGGGGGACAGATTCAGGTCCGCAGTATCCCCAATCAAGGAACCGTGTTTTCCTTTGACCTCACCCCCGGCCAAGGGGAACCTGTGAAGAGTCCCCCACGACAGACTCAACCCCGACCCATCGCCTTAGCACCCAATCAACCGGAATACCGGATTTTAGCCGTTGATGATGCCTTTGAAAGCCGTCTGCTGCTGATGACGCTGTTCTCCGGATTAGGATTTTCTGTCCGGGGTGCAGCCACGGGTCGCGAAGCCCTGGAAATTTGGGAAAGCTGGGACCCTCATTTAATTTGGATGGATATGAGGATGCCGGACATTGATGGGTTTGAAGCCACTCGACTGATTAAAGCCACCCCAAAGGGTCAAAACACCGTGGTGATTGCGTTAACCGCCAGTGCCTTTGAAGAAGACCGTCAACTGGTGCTTGCGGCTGGATGTAATGATTTTATTCACAAGCCTTTTCGCGAAGAAGTTTTGCTCTCCAAGGTGGTGGAGCATATAGGGGTACGATATATTTATGATGAGCCAATAGAGTCGGACTCTGACAAGAAGATTCAAGATTCAACCGAGGATTCAGACTTTACTCTGGATGCTCAATCTTTCCAAGTCATGCCCCGGGATTGGGTGGTCCGCGTTTATGATGCAGCCTGCCAATGTAGTGATGATATGATTTTGGAGTTAATTGAGGAAATTACCCCTGAGAATGCTCCCTTAGCAAAGGCACTGACGAACCTGGCAAATAACTTTCAATTTGAAATAGTAATGGCACTGACGCAACAGGAGAAATCATGAATTTAGACCCCCTCGAACGTACCCACAAAGATATTCTGATTGTGGATGATACCCCCATCAATCTCCGAGTCTTGGCGAAGATTCTCAGCGATCGCGGCTATAAAGTCCGCAAAGCCCTCAATGGTCAAATTGCTCTGACCGCTTGTCAAAACCTGTTACCGGATGTCATTTTGTTGGATATTATGATGCCGGATATGGATGGTTATGAGGTCTGTCAACGGCTGAAATCTGACCCGAAGACTCAGGATGTTCCCGTGATTTTTATTAGCGCCCTGGAAGATGAATGGGATAAGGTCAAAGCGTTTAAAAGTGGGGGGTCTGACTATATTACTAAACCCTTTCAAATTGAAGAGGTGCTCGCCCGAGTTAAACATCACCTGACCCTTCAAAAACTCCAATATCAACTCAAAGTCCAAAATGCAGAGTTGCAAGCCTTAAATGCTCAACTGGTGCAGTCTCATCGGGAACTGGAGCAATTTGCTTATATGGCGTCCCATGATTTACAATCTCCTCTCCAAGTGATTCTTGGCAATGCAGATTTACTCACTTGGAAATATGAACAGCAACTCGGTCCCGATGGCGATCGCTATCTCACAAATATTGTTGAGGCTTCCGGGCGAATGACCCAACTGATTCAGGATTTACTCACCTATTCTAAACTGGACATTCCTACCTCAACTTTTGAATCCATTGATTCTAACTTTGTGCTGGAAGAAGCCCTCGCCAATTTAAGTGGGGAGATTTCCAAAAGTGGGGCAGTGATTACCCATTCCCATCTGCCTACAGTCAGCGGAAATGAGATGCAATTGATGCAGCTTTTTCAAAATATGATGGCTAACGCTATTAAGTTTAGACTCCCGAATGTTTCCCCCCAAATTGAAATTTCTTGTCATCTGAATCATCCAGAAGAATGGCAGTTTGAAATCCGGGATAATGGCATTGGCATCGACCCAGATCAAGGCGATCGCATCTTTGATGCATTTTATCGTCTACATTCCTACGATGAATATCCGGGGACCGGCATTGGGTTAACCCTCTGCAAAAAAATCGTCGAACGTCACGGGGGAAGACTTTGGTTTGATTCCATCAAGGGGGAGGGGACCACATTTTATTTTACCCTCCCTGCCCTAAAATCCTGAACCGGCAAGGATGATTGATCGGGATCCATCGGTCAGGGTTCTCATCCATCTGTTGATTTAATATTCAAGTTCTACCCTTTAATCCTTTACGAAAGATGACTTCTTAAGTCGCTCACCTCAACCAATCCATATTTTTACAATGGGGAGATAGCCAGCATGAAAAAAACAAAAACATTCAGGGGTATGCTATCATCGGCTCCATCTATCCCAGTTTCCGTCAATCTAAAGGGCCTCAACCTATCTGCATCCGCGCTAAACCGGCTCAATCCTGGGCAGTTTTAATCATCACAGGGATGCACAGACTATGATTGAAGGATTGACTCCCCCATCATGCAAAGGAAATATTCTCCTCGTGGATGACACCCCAGATAATTTGCGGGTCTTATCCTCTCTTTTGACGAAGCATGGCTATTATCTTCGCAAAGCCTTGAATGGAGAAATGGCGATTACGGCTGCCCATGCCTTAATCCCGGATTTAATTCTCCTAGATATTAATATGCCCTCCATGAATGGATATGAAGTTTGTCTCGCTTTAAAAAGCTCAGAAACAACTAGAAGCATCCCAATTATTTTTATCAGTGTTTTAGATGATGTTTTGGATAAAGTTAAAGCATTTAAAGTTGGCGGAATCGATTATATTACCAAACCCTTTCAGCTAGAAGAAGTCATTGTCCGCATTGAAAATCAACTCAAAATCCAACGCTTACAAGACCAACTCCAGGAGAAGAATCGCCTTTTAGAAGAACAAAACTACAGACTTTTGCAGGAAATTGATAACCGAAAAAAAGCTGAAAGTGCCTTAAAAAAAGTCAATCAAAAATTACAAAAACTGGCCTGCATTGATGGGTTGACTCAGGTTTCAAACCGCCGCAAATTTGATGAATATCTCAAACAAGAATGGACCCGTTTAGGGCGACATCATCATCCTTTGTCCTTGATTTTATGCGATATTGACTATTTTAAAGCCTATAACGATACTTATGGTCATCCCGCTGGAGATGAGTGTCTAAAACAGGTGGCCCAAGCTATTTGTCACGCGGTTAAACGTCCGGCGGATTTAGTGGCGCGCTATGGCGGAGAAGAATTTGCCGCCATCCTTCCCCATACCCATTGCCAGGGAGCCTTGTCCGTCGCCCGCAACATTCAGCGGGAAATCCAGCAGCTAGATATTAAACATTGTGCGTCTAATGTCTGCGATATCGTGACCATCAGTCTCGGAATTTGTACGATGATCCCCACCATAGAAGAGTCCCTGGATACCCTGATTTTAAGCGCTGATAAAGCCCTCTATCAAGCCAAACAAACTGGCAGAAATTGCTATTGTACTTATCTCCCTCAACCTCAAGGGGAAGCCTTTAAATGTGGAAACTATCAATGTGAATTATATGAATAAACATCAAAAGATGCCGTAACTTTATCATATTTTTATGAAATTCAGAAAAACCCTAATCCCCAGTGCTATCCCGTTTGTGCGCTCCTTACCAAGAGGGGTCAATCAATCTTGTTGTCCATCCTCCCCTGTAATGGTTAAGGATTTGCCATAATCTCCTCGACAAACTCTTTAAAGTTTGATAGACTAAAATTCATCAAGCTTTTCAAATTTTATTGATTGCCCAGTCCTTTATAATCTGATGAAGAAAAATAACACAGGCCCTGAATCTTCAGATATTCTGATTGTGGACGATACCCCAGCTAATCTCCGGCTTTTGTCCATCATTCTCACCAAAAAAGGGTATCGGGTTCGGAAAGCCCTCACCCCTCATCTGGCACTCAATGCTGTAGAACTCAGTTTACCTCACCTGATTTTGCTGGATATTAATATGCCCGAAATGAATGGGTATCAGGTCTGTTCCAAGCTCAAGGCCAATCCCAATACTCGGGAAGTTCCGATTATTTTTATTAGTGCGCTAGATGATGTTTTTGATAAAATTAAAGCCTTTGAAGCCGGGGGAAATGATTATATTACTAAACCTTTTCAAGAAGCTGAAGTTCTAGTGCGGGTGGAACATCAATTAAAATTGCGATCGCTCCAAATGGAACTGATGGATAAAAACCGAGTATTAGAACAAACGTTAATCGAACTGAAACAGGTCCAACATCAGATTATTCAAAATGAAAAAATGGTCAGCCTTGGCCAACTGGTGGCCGGAGTTTGCCACGAAATCAACAATCCCGTTAATTTTATTTATGGCAATCTGATTTATGTCAAAACTTATGTGAAGCAATTATTAGGGTTGCTCTACGAGTATCGTCAGGCGTTAGGCTCTATTCCCCCGGAACTTCAAGAACTTGAAGAAGAAATAGAGTTAGACTTTCTAGTTGAAGATTTCCCAAAATTGGTCCTTTCCATGCAAGGGGGAGCCGAACGGATCCGCACCATTGTGGAATCTCTGCGGAATTTTTCTCGACTGGATGAAGCAGAACTCAAATCCGTGGATCTCCATGAAGGATTGGAGAGCACATTAATGATGTTAGGACATCGCCTGGAACCGAGTGGCGATCGCCCTGGAATTACCGTCATCAAAAACTATGCGAAACTCCCCCTCGTCCAGTGCTATGCCGCTCAACTCAATCAAGTCTTTATGAATCTGCTCACCAATGCGATCGATGCTTTAGAGTCAGCCTCTCGCCATCCCCAGTCCCTCCCCAATCACCATGATCAGGGTGCGATCGGTCCTCAACCTCGTTCCCCCACCATCTGGATTAACAGCGCACAACCCACAGAAAACACCGTCACCATCTCCATCGCCGACAATGGTCCGGGAATGACCCCAGAATTACAACAACAAGCCTTTGACCCATTTTTTACCACGAAAGAAGTTGGATCTGGCACCGGATTAGGATTGTCCATTTCTTACCAAATTATCGTAGAAGGACATGGGGGAACCCTCGATTGTCAGAGTTTGCCCGGAAGGGGAACCACTTTTACCCTCGGACTACCCATTCAATGTCGCCAAAAACCCCCGAAATAGCACCGATACCTCCCCCGGACCACAATAGCTGCCCTCGTGACGCCCTTGATCCCCGTCACCAGGACCCCGGGAGAAAAAATCACCGTTCCTGATCCTGTGCAAATCAACGTACAATATATAATCGAAGCAGTTCCCCCACGGGATTGGGTAGCCATCATGCAAGTTTTATTTAAAATCGTTCGCCAAAGCCAAAATACGGGTCCTCGGATCCAGACCTATCAACTCGATGTAGAACCGGGGAATACCATCCTCGATTGCCTGAATCGGATTAAATGGGAGCAAGACGGAACCCTCGCCTTTCGTAAAAATTGCCGCAATACCATCTGCGGCAGTTGCTCAATGCGGATTAATGGCCGTTCCGCCCTCGCCTGTAAAGAGAATATCGGCGCTGAACTGGCCCGATTGAACCAAATCTCCGAACAGAGTACCGAAACCGAATCTGCCACCCGCGATCGCGAACAAACCGAAAATGCGGCACTCAATGCCTTACCGGGCGCACCCCCAAGGGCGACTGCACCGGGAGCCATTCCAGAAATTACCATTGCGCCAATGGGAAATATGCCCGTTGTCAAAGATTTGGTGGTGGATATGCAGCGGTTTTGGAACAATCTCGAAGCCGTTGATCCCTATGTGAGTAATAGTGCCAGAAAAATTCCCGAACGAGAATTTCTGCAAACTCCAGAGGAGCGATCGCGCCTAGAGGAAAGCGGCAATTGTATCCTCTGCGGTGCCTGCTATTCTGAATGCAACGCCGTGGAAGTCAATCCGAACTTTGTCGGTCCCCATGCCCTCGCTAAAGCCTATCGCATGGTGGAAGACGATCGCGACGACCAAACCGAATCCCGCTTACAAAACTATAACCAAGCGAACTCCGGAGTCTGGAGTTGCACCCGCTGCTTTTACTGTAATTCCGTTTGTCCAATGGGCGTCGAACCCCTGGATAAAATTGGTAAAATTAAGGACGAAATTCTCGAACGTAACGATGACCAAGCCAGTCGTTCCATCCGTCATCGCAAAGTCTTAATTGATTTAGTCAAAAAAGGCGGATGGATCGATGAACGTAAATTTGCCGTGATGGTCGTCGGTAATTTCTTCCGAGATATCAAAGGATTATTAAGCCTGGGTCCGGTGGGATTCCAATCGATTAAACGGGGCAAAATGCCCTTAACCTTTGAACCGTCCGAAGGCACAAAAGAAGTGCGATCGCTGATTGAATCCGTTCAAGAACTCGAATCTAAATCCTCAAAAGCTCCTAAAGAATAACCCCGATGACTGAGCAAAAAATCACCCCGACTCAACCCCCGGTTCAAGATTTACCCGCCGAACCTGAACCGGCCTTTGGATGGACTGAATATGCAGAACGCATCAATGGCAGAGTTGCCATGATAGCCTTTCTCGCCTTGCTCTTACTCGAAGCCTTCACCCATCAAGACCTCTTTACCTGGTTAGGATTGCGGTAATTTCATCCAAATGTTTGTAGTAACGACTTCAGTCGTTCTCTTCTTTTGTTCGTAGTAACGACTTCAGTCGTTCTCTTATCTGAGTTCGTAGTAACGACTTCAGTCGTTCTCTTATCTGAGTTCGTAGTAACGACTTCAGTCGTTCTCTTATCTGATACCAAATCCGGTTGATAAAAGTCGGTTTTTGGTTTTAGCCCGCGCAGGCACCGCTTCGTCCGTATAGCCCCACCCTTGAGGGTGCAGGTTTTTACAGACCTTTGACAACCGGATTCCGTATGAGTTAGTAGTAACGACTTCAGTCGTTCTCTTCTCTTGTTCAACGTCCCGACTTCAGTCGTTATCCGGGACAAGAAACCGGGTTTCTGACCCAGATTTGTTGCTAATCGCTATAAATTCTGTAAAGAAACCCGGTTTCTAACCTCTACTGTACTTCCGGACTTGATGGGTTAAAACTTGATGAGGGTTGTTTGGATTAATCCGGAAACGACTGAAGTCGTTCCTACGAACTTGGATAGGGAACTCCACAAAATAAAATATCCAAAAACCCCGCACCCTGTTCGCGAAGCGTTCCGTTAGGAAAGGGTGGAGGCTCACAGGACGAAGCCCGCCTGCGCGGGCTAAATACAGTCTTGTTAGGTGCGATCGCATCAAAGCAAGGATGATTTATTTGTTGGAATACCCATAAGAGAACGACTGAAGTCGTTACTACAAACATAGAAAGAAAACGACTGAAGTCGTTACTACAAACATAGAAAGAGAACGACTGAAGTCGTTACTACAAACATAGAAAGAGAACGACTGACGTTGTGACGTTGAACTTATGAAAATTCAGATTGAAACTTTTACTGTTCATAAACGATTTGCCCTGACGATTAGTCGGGGAACTACGGCTGAAAGTACGAATGTTTTAGTTAAAGTAGAAGCTGAAGGGATCACCGGATGGGGGGAAGCATCGCCTTTTTCTGCTGGGGGGACGCCTCAAAGGACCTCGGAAATTGTGGCGGCGTTACAGAATGTTGCCCCGAAATTGGAGGGGTTTAGTCCTTTCGATCGCCAGGAAATAGAAGCATTCTTGATGACTCTCACAAAGGCGGGTAACTTTCCCTCTGCCGCCCAAGCGGGGTTAGATACCGCGTTACAGGATTGGTTAGGGAAAAAAGTCGGACTCCCGTTATGGCAATTGTGGGGACTCGATCGCCGTCGGATTGTCCCCACCTCCCTCACCATTGGCATTAGTAGTCCAGAGGCTGCAAAAACCCGGGTTCGACATTGGTTTAATTTAGACTCAGGCAGTCCCGAAACTGAGGCAGTCCCCTCCACCCAAGGTTGTGCGATAAAGGTAAAATTGGGCAGTCCTGCGGGAATTGCTGCCGATCGCGCCATGTTCTTGGCAGTCCAAGAGGAAGCCCCACCGGGTTCCGAGTTTAGCATTGATGCCAATGGCGGATGGACCCTGGAGGATGCAGTCACGATGAGTCACTGGTTGAACTCCCGGGGGGTGAACTATTTAGAACAACCCCTCCCGGTGGCAGCACAAGCGGAATTACGGCATCTCTATCGGGAATCTCCGTTACCGATTTTTGTGGATGAAAGCTGCTTTACCCGGGCTGATATTATCCCCTTAGCCGATCGCATTCATGGAATTAATATTAAACTGATGAAATGTGGGGGATTAACAGAAGCAATGCGGATGATTCACACCGCCAACGCCTGCGGATTGCAGGTGATGTTTGGGTGTTATTCCGATAGTGTGGTGGCGAATACTGCCCTGTCTCACCTCTCACCCTTAGCGGATTATCTGGATTTAGATAGTCATCTGAATTTAATTGACGATCCGTTTACCGGGGCGATCGTCCAGGAAGGACGTTTGCTGCCCAATAATTTACCGGGTTTAGGAGTACAACGTCGTGCGTATAACAGCTAATCATCGCGTCGCCATTCTGCTACATCAAGGGATTCTGGGTTCGATTGGCAAAACCGGGTTAACTTTGTTGAGATACAGCGAAGCCCATATTGTCGCCGTCATCGATGGGGAATCGGCGGGACAATCGCTACTTGAACTCACAGGCATTGCCCGAGATGTGCCAATTGTAGCCTCGGTAGAGGCGGCCCTCGCTATGAACCCGGATGTGCTGGCGATCGGAATTGCACCGCCTGGGGGTGCGTTACCTCCGGAGTGGTTTGCGGAACTCCGTCGCGCCGTTTCTGCGGGATTATCTATTGTGAATGGATTGCATACCCCGTTAAATCATCATCCAGAACTGCCGTTTCCGTTACGGGAGGGACAGTGGATTTGGGATGTCCGCCAAGAGCCCACGGTACTCAAAATCGGCAGTGCACAGGCGCGGCAACTGACTTGTCCCCGGGTGTTGGCGGTGGGGACAGATATGGCGATCGGGAAAATGTCTACTTGTTTGGAAATCCATCGTCTCGCCAAACAGCGCGGCTTGCAGTCGCAATTTGTGGCAACGGGTCAAGCGGGGTTAATGATTGCTGGGGCAGGAGTGGCCCTGGATGCGGTGCGGGTAGACTTTGCTGCGGGGGCGGTGGAACAAGCGGTAATGGAATGTCCACCGGATTCTGACTTGATTTTGGTGGAGGGACAGGGGTCTTTGTTTCATCCCGGTTCTACGGCGACTTTACCCTTGTTGCGCGGCAGTCAGCCGACTCACTTAGTTCTGGTGCATCGGGCGGGACAAACTCACATTAAAAACCATCCTCATGTACCGATTCCCGGATTGCCGGAGGCGATCGCCTTGTATGAAGGGGTCGCTAGTGCTGCTGGGGCTTTGACTCCCTCCCGGGTGGTAGCAATCGCCCTCAATTCTCGGGATTTAGATGAGGCGGCTTCCCGAGAAGCAATTCAGCAAATTGAAGCGGAAACCGGACTCCCCTGCACGGATCCCGTCCGTTTCGGGCCAGAGAAATTACTCGATGCCATTTTAGCCCCCTAATTTCCGGGGAAAATCTCCCCACCCCATTACCCTTGCGAAGGCGGGTTTTAAATCTATCCCTAGAGGGATTCGGGCCGTTTACCCTAGGGATAAACTATGCAAATACAACGGGGTGAGACCGTTGACCCCCTGTACCCCGGCCAAGTCACCCCTAAATTACTGCCCCTGCGATCGTGCTGAACTTTCCCGGTATTCCCTACAAACCCTTAGAGAAATCTACGTTAAGGTGATCTCAGTCCATGTATCCAATTGCTCGTTGGCTTCACTTTGAAACAAACTCAAGTTAAGGGGAGTTCAGGAAATCTAGCTGGAAATTATCTCATCCATTTAATTGAGAAAAAAATCCGGCGATCGGCTAACAACTCAACTTCAGCCTAGGGGTATATTGAGAGAAAGAGATAAACCCAACCAGAGAAAGAGATCGCTGGATTTGTTCCTGAGTTATATTTTGATTAACCCTTTGAAGGCGCTTTCTTTATTTATTAAGTCTCGATCGCGTTTTCGTTTGGATGAAGTCCATCAAGGATTCTCCTAAATTCCCCGTTCCCTAAGCATCACAGTTTTCTGGAAGGATTACCCCAGAGAAAGAGTTGGTGACAAAAAAGCGAATGGTCGGGAAACTAAAGCCATAAACTATTTAGAGCAAGGGGAGTCAGGGGAAGAATTTAGGGGTTAGAGTAAATTCGGCTGCTGTACCTCATATTAGTGAAAGTAGCTAGACTTTTTCTGATTAAATCGGGAGAGTCTATCCCTCGACATCGACTGGCGGTTAGAAAAATTTTTCTTAAAGGTTTCAAGACGAATATATTTGGCTAAACCATCCTAAACATCCAGAGTAAAAAAAAATGAATCAAATTCCAACCTATCAAGACACAACAACTCGCGTCACCCTATCTCGAATAGAGCCTCTGGAGTTAAATGCTTCAGAACAGATTGACATTCCAGCCTCCCAGTCTCCGATGAGACCCGAGCAAAGCTTTTCTACCGGCGACCTGTTATTAGTGCCGCTTTCCTTTGCTGCACTGGTCTGGGTCGTGCTGTTTGTCATGCACTTTAATTTTTGGAAATCAGTCCGGAGTCGCCTCTCCAATTTACCTACAGTAAGTCAATTACCCTGCACAAATTGTAAATATTTTAAAAATAATCCTTACCTAAAATGTGCGGTGCAACCGGATAAGGTCCTGCGTACTGAAGCCACGGAATGTCCCGACTATTCTAGTAATGAAGAAGTGCTGAATTAGCAAGAGATGCAGCGGCAGAATTTAGGAACCCTTTAGGAACCCTGGATAGGGAACCTACATCATTTTAATTTAGGAGTTACCTATCGCCTCATGTCGGAAGTTGGGGCAGTATATCAACCCTGACAAGGTGGTAAATTTAATAAATAAAAATCGGGGTTTCTTTCATATAGGGGTTTGCTCTCCAAACCCTCTCTCAATAGCCCGCCTGCGCGGGCTATTAGAGTTCCCTGAGTTAGATTAGATATTTCACCAGAGGTACCGTTGAGGTACATCTGGCGTTCATCAGTGATACTGGGAAGATCGAAGGCTTAAGAGATGATCGCTTTACCACCACTGACGATTTCCGTCGTCATCAGTTCGGGCTTGTCGAATGACATCAGAAATTTCTTCTGCATCTTTGACATGATGAAGTGCTTCCTGATGGCCTTCTTCATCTTCCACGATAAAATAGGTCGGGACCTGAATATGGTCTCCAGTAATATCGGGAGAATCTACCGCCAGTTGTTTAGATTTCTCTTCAATGGTTTTCTCATTTGTAATGCGATCGCCGGGATTAGCTGTTCGTCTTTTGTCAATATTTTTGTAGTCGCTCATAAAACCTCTTTGTTTGGTTGTTTCAACTTTTTTATTAAGGTAAAAAAGAGTGGAAGACTTCCACGGATTTTGGAAAAATCTGGAAACACAGTGATGAAAATGCCCTTTTCTTTTTTATCTGGATTTTTTATCCCTTCGCCATGAATTTTACCTGAAGGTTAGAATATTGCCTAGCTAAAAAGGGTGGGTGTGGGATAGAAAAAAAATCACTTGAAAGGGTCGGGATTCAACACTTTATGTAGTTGGGTCAATTATTTAGATGATTAACATGGGATACCTCATGAATTCTGGAACAGGCTTGGAGTAACTTATGCTCTAATCCTATCTAATAACCAGAGAATATTCATCTTTCTAAGGTTACATTTTATTTGCTTATTTTTTCTGGGAGGTAACCGGCCATTTTAAAGGAGAAAACTGGGGCGCTACATGAGATAGATAACAGATCTCACTCCGGAGATAGATAAACGAGCCACCGGATCTCTGAGGGATTCAATGCAATTTGGGATGAGACCCCAGGCAGAATCAGCCGCACTGATGCCTCCCAACCCACCACCGGAGTCAGGAAACTGCGGATAATAAAATCAAACCTTCAATCCCGTTTGAGAAGAGACAACACCTTGTCCTTCCGGTCAATCCAGAGCGGGTCTGTTCTGAGGGGACACCCACCCCAATTTGTAGCTAAGACCCCAAAAAAATGCTGGGACCCACCATCGCGATCGCCATGCCACCCAAACCCCCAATGGATGCTGACGCGGGTTGGATGGCATGGTGGGTGAGCCTCTCAGGCTCCACTTTCACTCAGTTATCAGGAGACATCAGACAAGCAAAATTGGTCGAGGAGCCTGTTGCCGGTGGAAAAAAATCCTACCGCTCTTTTCTCACAAAAAACCGATTCCAATGGCTCATCGCTAGTTTGCGGCAGCTCGGGAAACTTGAAGGATACAGCGAAATTTGCTAACACCAGGCATAGGGCTAGACTTAAGAAGGCTCGGCACTTTCTCAGCTCTTTATCGAGTTCATCTACCATGATTCTAGCTCCGTAACTCTATCTAATCCTTTAAAAACACTCTAACTTGAACTATCGATGAATGAGCCGTTTTTAACCCCCAAAGGGCGGCATCATGGATCCAATGGAATCGGGTTCAAAATTTTGCTATCAATTTGAACCTACAGAAAATATATCGTCAATCTCTCGCTACATCCTCTCCCTTTAGTATGAATCCCCTGGGAAGGAGTAACGCGATCGCATTAAAACCGGGACCTCTATTCTGGGGGAGGGACCTCATATCGTTCTACCAGTAGAGTGCATTGTAAAAACCAGAATGGAGGTTGAAACTTAAAATAGGTTTCTTGTGAC
>NZ_JAMXOT010000157.1 GCF_024220515.1 Oscillatoria sp. HE19RPO | reverse complement strand
CCAGGCGCGATTCCCTACGGGATAGCTCCGCTTACCGCGCGTCACTAAAGAAAGAGGTTGGCACCCGGCTCCATACAGGCGCGATCGCCTCTCATGAGTGCGTGGAGTGGCGATCTCCCAAGAAGAACCCCACCCTAACCCGGACCAAGACACAGGGGAGGGAACCAGAGGTGCAGTTCACCGTAAAAACCCTACCGTTGTAAGCCCCCCTGGCCCCCCTCTCCTCAGAGGCGAGGGGGGGATAAGAGTTGTCATAACTGTGGTTTCCAGATGGGTAAGGCGATGGTAAAAATAGTACCTTCTCCGGGTTTCGATCGCAGGGTAATCCGTCCCTCCATACCTTCGATTAGACTTTTGGCGATCGCCAACCCCAACCCCGTCCCATCTCGCGATCGGGTCATGGACTCATCTACCCGATAAAACCGTTCAAAAATCCGGTTTTGGTGTTGGAGGGGAATGCCAATGCCGCGATCGCAGACATGAATCATCGTATAGTCTTCATTCTTTTCTAACCGTAAATCTACCGGCTGTTCTGGACCGGAATACTTAATCGCATTATCCACCAAATTAATCAAAACCTGTTGCAGGCGATCGCAATCGGCACAGGCAACCACCTCCTCCTCTGTGGTCACCAGGGTAACTTGACGATTGCTGACTTTCTGGCTCATTAAAGCCACTTCTGCCACCAAGGTATTCAAAATTACCGGATTGAGTCGAAAGTGCAAATTCCCACTATCTGCTCGCGCTAAATCCAGTAAATCCTGTAACATCCGAATGGTCCGTTCGGTTTCTGCACTGGCGGTTTCTAATGCCTGTTGTTGATAAGGACTTAAATTGGTACTGCGGCGCAACAAACTTTGGAGATACCCCATCACTACGGTTAAGGGCGTGCGTAATTCGTGAGAAACATTCCCCACAAATTGCCGTTGTTGTTCCCAGGAACTGGATAAGCGAAACAACATTTCATTGAAGGATTGAGCTAATCCTAAAATCTCATCGGGAGCCTGTTGAAGTTGGAGTTTGGCCCCGCTTAAATCATCGGCAGAAACGGCACTTGCTACTCGGCTCATCTGCTCTAAAGGCTGTAGGGCATTCCGAATTCGGCCTTGCATGGAGAGGGCTAACATTAAAATTGTGAAAATACTCACGATAATTAATTGGCTTCTCCCCTCGATTAATTTTCGATGCTCCTGGGTGATATCTTGAGAGAAATAGACCCGACCGACGGGCATCCCACCAATGGTTAGAGGGCTGCCGCATAACACCCAGTAGCGATCGCCAAAATTAATCACTTGAGGTTTGGCGGGCATTTCTACGATTGAAGCCAGATAGGAGAGTTCCGTGGGGGGAATTCTCATCTGAGGAGACTGGGCGATCGGCTGACCTTCAGGACTGTTGACCCAGACGAATAATTTCGGGGTGGAAACTTTAGCGATGGTTTGTTCTAATCCAGTTTTAACTGAAGTATTTTCACTATAAAACGCCACTTGGTCGGGAAAGTGCAGGGAAATATAATTCAATGTTTGTTTATTGGCGGCAATCAGGTGTTGTTCCATGTGCCAACTGGCCCAAAATGCCACACTTCCTAGCCCTAAAATTGAGATGCCGACTAATTCTAGGGTGAGGCGAAACTGCAAGGAGGCGGTGGAAATTTGCTGCCCGGTTAGAGTGTTGATAGCCGCTCGAATCAGGCGGGAAGGGTTCATGAGAGACTGCGGGGTTATGGAAAAGAGTGAAGGCTTAAAAGTTTTTAGCTGTGCCTTGAATCGGGTCAAATTCAAAGCGTTGATTGTAGTCGGTTTCACCATATAAATTAAAACTAATCGTGGGGGAATTGCCGATGGCTTCAATGTGATGAATGGCATCGGGCATTAGGCAGAGGATATCTCCGGGAACGAGTAGCCGATCGCCGACGGGTTGGATGCGATCGGGGCTCTCGACGGTGGGCGATCGCTGCCAAAAGGTGTTTTTCTCAGTGCCACTCAGCAACGCCACCAGTCCCCAACAACCGTGATTATGGATGGGGGATTTCATCCCCGGGGACCAAGCGACAAGCTGCACGGTGAGGGGAAATAAGGGTTCATCATATAACATTAAGACTTCCCAGCCGGTTTGGGGGTCCGGTTCAATCGGCAGGATTTCTAGCCAACTGGCATGATTGAGCAATTTACGAACCAGGGGCGAAATTGCTGCTAGTCGGAGGCGATCGTCTGGGATGTTTTCTAAGATATCTTCGAGTTCGGTCAAAAACCGATACAGGCGATAGGGACGGTTTAACGCTTCCGGGGAACTGGATATTTCAGAACCCTTACCCTGTGGCTCATTTGTGACTAACCAGCTTTGTTTTTGCATAGCAAATTCCCCTGATGTTGAATCCCGGAACGGAGCTAGGGGTTTCTATCCAACCCATCCGGTTTGTGTTTACTGTATTAGAATGGGCTTCCCTTGAGATGAGTCGGTCCTAATAATTAGATTAATTTTTGCTGAAGACTCTGGGAAACTGAGTTCGTATTAGGGGGCTGATTCCCATACTCTCAGCCCTGTTTTCAGGTTTTAACTAGGCTTCAGGTGTTCCTCATCTGGTACTCATTTGGTTGGAATTGAATGGGGCTAATCTTAACCGGACTTAAGCACCGTAACCCAGAAACTGGGTCAATCATTTCCTGATTGCGGTCAGAAAACCATAAGTTTTCTCACCCTCCCGGTTTTTTGGCGGAAGTGTTACTTAAAAAAGGCAACATTCAGGCTTGAGTTTGTTTGACTGATTCCCATTAATTGAGGCCACCTGAAATGAAACTTCAATATTTGTCTACCTTGGCATTAGCGTCAATTTTGAGCCTAGGAATGGCGGCGGGTTGTTCTAACCCCTGTGCAGCGAAAACACCCCCCACGGGCAATCCGGCGATCAAAGCTACAACCGATCCTTGTGCAGGAAAAGCCAATCCCTGTGCCGCAAAAGCCGATCCTTGTGCAGGGAAAGCCAATCCTTGTGCTGCTAAATCCCGTTCTGTGGGAGGACCGCTTGCTGCGGAATTACAAGGAAAACCTGTGCTGGTTGATGTGTTTGCCGAATGGTGTTCTGCCTGTAAAAATATTGCGCCGACTTTGGCTGAATTAGAGAAAGACTATGAAGGTCAGGTGCATTTTGTGGTTTTAGATATGACGAATAATGCAACGGTTGCTGAGGCGGAAGCGAAAGCTGAACAGTTAGGACTCAGCCAATTTTTAGCGGAAACTAGAGCCCAAACTGGAACGCTGACAATTATTGATCCGGCTACGGGGACTATTTTGGAACAGCATCGGAATAATCCGGATAAATCTGCGTACACAACGGTCCTGGATTCAGCCCTGGCTCAAAATTAAATTTTTGGAGAAAATAGGCGGTTTGATTCTCTTTTATTGGGAGTTTTTAGGGATTTTAGGGCAATCCAAAAATTAAACTATCCTGATATAGCGAGTCGTGGGTACTGTTTGTGTTCCAGAAAGCTTGCGCCGGATCTTAGTGCAAGGGAACACAGATTTGACAGGTTCTTGCACAGGAGAAAGAGCGATCGCAATCCTTCACGACAAAGCTTTCTGGGTTGGAACCCTTGTCCAATTCATTGAGGGTGGCTAGATCTGGAAATTTTCAGCGTTGCATTACCAGGACTATACCCGAGGCCCTGGGGCCTCGGGTATAGTCTTGGAAAGACAAACTGGGTTGCTTGAGAAAAGCGATCGCAATTCGTAGCCACTCTCAGGGGTAAAACCCGGTTTTTTGTCCTTGGGATTGACTCGGGTACTGGCGGCTTCGGCTTGATATTTCAGCGGATTTATGCTATTTAACAACAGAGACAGAGTTCAAGGACCCGATTTGGACAGAAAGAACTCAGAGTCATTCCCTTGAATTTCAGGTGCATCAAGGGGCAGTGCCTGCCCAAAGTCAAGGGTCCAAATTGGTTGGTTTAATTGATTAAGAGGAAGAATCAAGTATTCCTTTTTGCATCAATATCTGAAAAATAGCTTTGATTTTATCAAAAAAATGGTAAAATTAATAGATTTTTCAAATCCAGAAAATTCTGCGAGTATGAAGTGGAGCGATCCAGCGGAAGGAGTTAGCTATAAATTGATCCTATCAAATCCCCGATTAAACTCGGAAGAAAGCTCAGTTCTGAAGCCCGATCAATCGCCAGAAAGAAACGAGGGGAACCCATTGAAGCTAAGGGAAAAATCGTCCGATTTGGTTGTTGACGAATGGAGAGAATGAAGATAATTCCCCATCTATAGCTAGAGGGGAAAACCAGAGGAGGTATATCTAAAGACTGATTTAGGGGCGATCGCCTACCCAACATCCCCCAGATGTTGCTACTTTAAAAATAAAGATTAATCTGCGATTCAGACTATCGTAGAGAATCCCATTAAATCCCTAGAGTCAAAACAAAACCAATATCCCGGGGAACTGAACATCCCACTTTAGACACCTAGGCCGGAATGGGAACCCCTAGGGATTCCCCAAACCAAAACATCTTGTCAAAAAAAAATTGAGCTGATTGCAACGAAGGGTTATATTTACTATGGTTAGCCAAACTCCTGAAGCAGATTTTCAAGTTTCATTGAATCACGATCGAGCAGTGGTGCATCTACCGCCGCGCTTAAGCGTCATTGAGGCGGTATTTTTTAAACAAACCTGTCATGAACTCTGTGAAGGGACCCCACCGCCGGAACGGATTATTCTGGATTTTAGTAAAACTACGTTTATAGACAGTAGTGGAGTAGGGGCTTTAGTCCGAGTGCTGAAGACGACTCAGACCGCCTCTATTGATTTAAGTTTGCGGAACGTCCAATCCCAAGTGATGTCGGTCCTGTCCCTAACTGCCTTGGACCAAGCGTTGACCTTTGAGGGCAATTCGGGATCGATGACGGGGACCAATGAGGAATTCGCCTCAAAACCCAACTGGAAAGGGGACAAGAATGCAGAACTGCCCACAACCCATCCCTCGGTACGGTCCCCGGTGAAGCGATTGATTGATATTATCGGTGCATTGGTGGGGCTAGGAATTACGGGAGTTGCGTTTATTCCCCTGGCGATCGCCATCAAGATGGATAGTCCCGGACCGATTTTCTTTAGTCAAATCCGCTGTGGTTGGATGGGAAAAAGATTTCAGATTTGGAAATTCCGCTCGATGTGCGAAAATGCAGAAGCGCTCAAGTCCCAAGTGGAAAATCAAGTCGAAGGCCCGCTTTTTAAAAGTGAACGAGACTCCCGGGTGACCGGTATCGGTCAGTTTATGCGTCGAACGAGTTTAGACGAGTTGCCGCAGTTTTGGAACGTCCTGAAAGGAGAAATGAGTCTCGTGGGAACGCGGCCTCCCCTACCGGATGAGGTCGATCACTATGAAGTCCCGGAATGGCAACGCCTAGATGTTAAACCGGGGATGACGGGAGAATGGCAAGTGCATGGGCGATCGTCCATTCGGACCTTTGAGGATGTGATTCGCTTAGATCTCGAATACCAAAAAAAATGGAGCCTGCTTTATGACCTAAAACTGATTTTAAAAACCATCGGGGTCGTGTTTAACAAAAATAGTGGTGCTTACTAGGTCGTTAAAGGGAGTTGTAGGATAAAGAAAGAAGGAATATATTGACGTCTGGGCCTTCTACTTTCATACCGATCATTCTGGCGATGGCCAGAAGTGATAAACCTTTGATCCCACTTTCACCCCTTGGGTATGGGAGCCACCGCCCAGACGTAAACATTCTTCATCATATAGAAGATGGTGTTACAAAATTTCGGCAGCTGGTGGAAGGGACTCGCTTCCCAGCTAGGAAAACGACAGGCCAAAGAGGAGCGACCGTTGAAGCGATCGCATCTGCAAGTCAACAGCGATCTCTATGCCTTAGCACAAGTGTTGCAATGGTTAGAAGATGAAATCTACTCCCTACTTCCACGCGATCGCTGGTGGCAGTATCAAACTGCCTTAGCAGAAGGCTTCACCAATGCAGTGCGTCACGCTCACCATGACTTGCCGCCTACAACTGAGATCGAAATTGAAGTCACCGTTTTTCCAAGCTATGTGGAGATCAAAATCTGGGATTACGGCCCTCCCTTCGATTTAGAAGCCAAGCTCCAGTCCCGCTATGAAAACCCGAATGGCAATCCATTGGATGAAGGAGGCCGAGGCTTAATCTTCATGCATCAATTAACCAATGAACTGCTGTACGTCCGAATCGGAGACAATCGCAACTGTCTGATCATGCGAAAAAATTTCCGTTGATGAGGAAACTGAGTTCCCCCTCCCATCTGCTATTCTCTTCCCTCAAGACAGGCGTTCGGAACCTCCTGCGAACTTTAGCCGCCGATCGCATTACCCCCATGATTGTACCCGGACCCGATGATCAGTCCAAAAGCCTCGAAACTCTAAGCCGGTATCAAACTCTCGATGCCGCCACTCAAACGGCTTTACAGGAACTCACGGACCTGATTCCCCAGATTTTTCAGATGCCGATCGCCGCGATCGCCACCGGCATCCCTGGTAACTGTGCCGTGAAATCCCAAATTGGGGCCACCCCGGATGAACTCGACCTCGCCTGTGCCTGGTCGGTTTATCCCCTCCAACAAAGACGGCTGGTGGTTCTCAACCCCCTGAACAAACCTGGAGAATTACCCCAAGACAAGGGCCCAGATGCTCCCCAAGCCCCCTTGTGCTTCTACGCCGGTGTTCCCCTGATCTCTTCCGAGGGTTACCCCATCGGCACCTTGTGCATCATGGATCGCGTGCCGCAACACCTGAGCGCAACCCAAAAGCAAACCCTGCAAATTCTGGCAACTCAAGCAGTCGCCACCCTTGAACGCCACCGCATCCAACCTCCTGCACCGCATCAACCCCACCTCCTAGATTGTCTCAACCACACTCATGACGCCATCCAAACCCTGCGTCTGAGTGACCAACGGCTGCTTTACGTCAACCCCGTTTGGCTCAAAACCTTCGGCTATTCTCAGGAAGAAATCTCTTCTATGTATTGGTGGGACATTCTCGACCCCGCCTCATTTGACAACGCCTCGACTATCCTCGAAAAACTCCGCCTCGGGGAATCCCTCACCGGAGTCAGCCTAATTTTACTCACCAAAACCGGCGATCGCGTCTGGGTGGAAGCCAACTTCTCCTCCGGGTGGGAACGCAATCAACCGGACTATGCGATCGCCCTGTTCCGCAACGTCACCGGGGAACAACAAGCAAGGCTCAAATACGAACAACTCTTTGAAAATACCGCCCTGGGACTCTTTCAACTCACCCTAGAGGGCCATTACTGCCAAATCAACTCCGCCCTCGCCAAGATGTATGGCTATGAGTCCCCCACCCAATTCCTCTCGCGGGTGGAACATCCCCGCCAACTCTACCTCCAACCCGAGGAATGGGAAGAATGCCTGCATCTGTTAGCCACCCAGGGTCACCTGGTTCATGAGGTGGAAGTCAACCGCTTCGATGGGTCCTCCATCTGGATTTCAGAAAATATCCGACCCTTAATCGATATTAAAGGTCGCACCATTGGCTATGAAGGGTTTGTCCAAGATGTCACCCCCAACAAACAAGCGGAAGCCACAGTCCAACTGGCTAGGGATCAACTCCAAGCGGTCTTGGATGCAGTTCCCGGCACCGTTTCTCTAATTAGCGCCGATTTTCACTATTTAGGGGTCAATCGTCATTTAGCCGCCACTTACAACTTACCCCTAGCGCAATTTATCGGGCGCGAAGTTGGGTTTCGGCAATCAGTTTTCGGACAATTTGTCCGGGATTTCTTTGCCACCCAATCCCGGGAAGCCTCGATTGAAATTGATTCCGAGGTCAATGGGGCCTTCCGCAGCGATTTGGTGATTGCCAAGAAGTGGCTGGAGGACCAAGCAGCGGTGTTTGTGGGGATTGATATTACGGAACGCAAACGGGCGGAAGCGGCCCTGAAAGCGGAACTGGCGGAGGCGGCAGAATATGTGCGATCGCTCCTCCCCCTCCCCTTGAGCGAACCTGTCTGCATCGATTCGCGCTTTATTCCCTCTCAACAGTTAGGGGGGGATTGTTTTGATTATTATTGGCTCGATGATGATAATTTAGCCATTTATCTGCTCGATGTCTCGGGACATGGGTCTCGCGCGGCCCTGCTCTCGGTGTCGGTTTTAAATTTATTGCGCGCGCGTTTTCTTCCCGGTACTGACTTTTATCAACCCTATCAGGTGCTGACGGCCCTCAATCATGCGATTAAGATGGAGCGTCAGCGGAATATGTATTTTACGATCTGGTATGGGGTCTATAATCGGGTGCAGCGCCAGCTTGTGTATTCCTGTGCCGGACATCCCCCAGCGATTTTGCTCTCCCAAGACTCAAAAGTGCAAAAGCTAAGAACGGAAACCTCGGTGCCGATCGGGATGTTTCCCAATATTAAATATGAAAATGCGTCCTGCCAAATTGAGGCAGAGAGTTCGCTTTATATTTTTAGCGATGGGATTTATGAAATAAACGAACCGGATGGGTCGATGTGGAGTCTCGATAACTTTATCGATTTACTCGCGCAATGTCGGCAAGGTAATTCGTTTAATCTGGACCAAGTTTTAGGGTTAGTTCGCCAAGTTTCTCAGGAAGATACGTTTCATGATGATGTCTCTTTGTTGCAAGTGAAGTTTGATTTTTAGCCCCTGAGGGCTGGCAATCCCCATCCGCAAGGGAGCCACCTCCAGTCCCCTCTTGATTGAATCCCCTTGTTTATAAAAAACTTGAGAGACTCTTTTGATGTTAGGACGGAAGAGAGCGGCGATCGCCTTGCTCCGTTAACTGGGGTTCTTGGCTCAATCCGGTTTAGAAAGGACGTGTTTTTCAAATTCCTCTCGGTTCGGAAAGACTTTCATGATTTTATCCAATCCGGCAAGTTCTAATAGCATTTTGACTTGCGTATTGATGGAACACAAAAATAGCTTCCCTCCGGCAGCTTGAACGGTTTTAATCGCAGCAACAATTGCTCCTAAACCGGAACTGTCCATGAAACTGACATCTTGAAAATCAATGAGTACAATTTCAGCTCCTTCAGCCAGATAATTGCTAATTTCTCGCTCAAATTGACCCACCTTAGTCCGATCTAAAAGGCCAACGGGTTGGACCACTTTAACCACTGGACTCATCCTTAATTAACCCCTACTTGATTTGACAGGTGCCACGGGCTAGGCTGGAGTTTTTAATCAAACGACTGGCCTAGAGACGATGGTCTGGTGACATTGACATGATTTTTATCTTACACGGAGTGGGTGTGATTGCAGTCTAACTCATCCGGGATTTCCCCTCACGGCTTGTTTACCAACCCAATGGAATAGATGAGACTAGGGTCTATAATAGACGGAATTGTTCACTCCGGATTGAGGAATAGGGAAGGGGTCGATCTGGCCCGCGATCGCCTTGAGGAGACTCAGACCCTCAAAACCCCCTAAAATTTAAAGTCTCAAATCCAATAGGCGATAATCCATGACTGCGAATATCCTTGTGGTTGAAGATGAAGTCAAACTCGCTCAATTTATCGAACTAGAACTCAAATATGAAGGCTACCAGGCGATTGTGGTTCGGGATGGAATTGCGGGATTGACAGCAATCCAGGAGTCCAGTCCCGATCTGGTCCTCCTGGATGCCATGCTGCCTGGACTCTCAGGGTTGGAAGTCTGCCGTCGGTTGCGAACCCGTGGCAATATGGTCCCGGTGATTGTATTAACGGCGCGGGATGAAGTGAGCGATCGCGCCGCTGGATTGGATGCCGGTGCTGATGATTACCTGGTGAAACCCTTTAGTTCCGAGGACTTGATTTCCCGCGTGAAGGCCCATCTGCGAAGTCCCACCGAAGTGGATCCGGATTTGTTACCCTTTGCTGACTTAAGTTTGAACCGACGCACCCGGGAAGTCCGGCGAGGCGATCGCACCATTGAACTGACGGCGAAAGAGTTTGATTTGCTGGAATATCTGATTTCCCATCCCCGACAAGTGGTCAAACGTGAACAAATCCTCGAAAACGTCTGGGGTTACGATTTTATGGGGGATTCCAACATTATTGAGGTTTACATTCGTTACCTCCGTCTCAAGTTAGAAGCCCAGGGGGAAAAACGGCTAATTCAGACGGTGCGTGGAGTGGGTTACGTTCTGCGGGATTAAATTCTACCCCAGTTTCTGGAGAGGATGAACGAACTCAACCCAGGTGCAACGATTCAGTTGCACTTTTTTAGTCCAATTTTTATCCCGGGGGATCAGCTAGAACCGAATCAACGGGCGATCGCGAATCATTCCCGATTCCCGGTGCATTGTTCCGATGTTTTTCCTCCCTCAATTTTAAAAATCATGTTTTTCATCTCTTTACCTCTTCTTTACCGAAGGTTTCCACAAGTTTAACTCAAAAAAACTGCGAAAAAAGATAATTTATATTACAATTTTATAGACTGTAAAACCATTTGAAAAAATTGCCTAAATTATTCAAGCGAAATCTCCTTTTTTCTGAGTAAATTAATTCAGCAAAACCTCGCGTTTAAAATCAAACCCTAAACCCATAGAAATTGAGCCTTTTTTTCCAAAAAAGACCCTTAAAACAGGACCCGATATGATCCAGATATTCCTTGGTAAATTTGCGGCCAAATGGTCCGCCCTCGCACTTTTGAGTGTCTTGACCCTCACCGCTTGTCGAGGGGCCGGAACCGCTATTCAGCCTCGGGGCTCACGGGGTGAACTGAATAACTTGAGTATCGATGGTTCTAGCACCGTTTTTCCGATATCTGAAGCAATGGCAGAAGAACTTATGAAAACCCACCCAGGGGTGAGAGTTACTATCGGTATTTCCGGGTCTGGCGGGGGATTCAAGAAGTTTTGTCAGGGAGAAACCGATATTTCCAATGCCTCTCGGGCGATCGACATGACTGAACGAAAATTGTGCGAACAAAATGGCATTGAATACATTGAAATTCCCATTGCCCTGGATGGGATTTCAGTTGTAGTCAATCCGGCCAATGACTTTGTTCAATGTCTGACGGTAGAAGAACTGAAGCGAATTTGGGAACCCGCTGCTGAAGGAAAAGTTGTTAACTGGAATCAAGTCCGTTCAAGTTTTCCCAATCGCCCCCTCCGATTGTTTGGTCCAGGCACAGATTCAGGCACTCACGACTATTTTACCGCTGCTTTAGTGGGGAAAGAACAACAAAGTAGAGGCGATTATACCGCCAGTGAAGATGATAATATCATCGTGCAAGGAGTCGCTGCCGATGCTGATAGTCTCGGCTTTTTTGGCTATGCTTACTATCAGGAAAATAAAAATAAGTTAAAATTAGTAGAAATTGATTCCGGTAAAGGTTGTATTGCACCCAGTCCTAACACGATTGCCGATCGCAGCTATCAACCTCTTTCTCGTCCGGAATTTATCTACATCAACAAATCCGAAGCCGATCGCCCGGATGTGAAATCCTTTGTGGAATTTCATCTGAATCCAGAACATCAATATTTAATCTCAGAAGTGGGGTATGTTCCCCTTCCTGAATCGGTGATGACGATGGTGAGAAACCGCTATCAACAGGGGAAGGTTGGGTCAGTTTTTAAGTCCGGTTCAACCCTCGATATCAATCTGCATGATGCCCTGAATCTGGAAAATTAAAGAAAATTCAGCTAAAATTAACTCCAATCTATAGGGGGTCAACCCCGTGGGATGTCCTCAACGGTCTGGCGATCGCATCTTAATCCGATAATGTATCAGGTATCTTATGGAGTTTCATTCCTTACCGCCGCGACTCCCAGAAGGAGAGTCTTGGCAACGAAATCTACACAGACTCACTGGGATAGAACGGGTTTTACATATCATTCTCGCGATGATAGCGGGGATAACGATTTCGATTTCTGTGGCGATCGCAGCGGTATTTCTCTATGAAACGGTGCTATTTTTTCAAACGGTTCCCTTGTGGAATTTTTTGAGTGATCCTCAGTGGACTCCGTTATTTCCAACTCAAAATTTTGGCATTTTTGTTCTCGCCAGCGCCACCCTCCTGGTGACGGGAATTGCCAGTTTGTTTGCGATGCCCATCGGGTTGTTAATTGCGATTTATTTAGCAGAATATGCCAGCGATCGCCTGCGATTGACGGTTAAACCCCTTTTGGAAGCCTTGTCGGGAATTCCCACGGTGGTTTATGGCTATTTTGCCCTGTTAGTGGTCACTCCAATTTTGCAGCAGTTGATTCCGGGACTGGCGAGATTTAATGCGTTAAGTGCAGGTTTGGTGACTGGAGTGGCGATCGTTCCGATTATTTCTTCCCTGAGTGAAGATGCGATTAAAACTGTACCCCATTCCCTCAGAGAAGCCGGTTATACCTTGGGGTTAACCAAGCAAGAAGTGTTAACTAAAATTGTCTTGCCGATGGCTTTTCCCGGGATTATCGCCTCATTTATGTTAGCGGCTTCTCGGGCTTTGGGCGAAACCATGATTTCGGCGATCGCCGCCGGTCAAAATCCTCAATTGACCCTCAATCCCCTGGTTCCGGTTGCTACAATGACCGCCTTTATTATTCAGGTGAGTTTGGGAACCGTTGCCTTTAATTCCTTAGCCTTTAAAACGATTTTCACCGTGGGGATGGTGTTATTTTTGATTACCTTGGGATTGAATAGCTTTGGGTATTGGCTGGTTCGTCGCCATCAAACGGCCATGAATCAGGCGATCGTCCCGACTGTATCTTCCGATGAATCGTCTATTTTTTATCCTCTCTACGATGAAGAGTTTCCTCTAAGTAACCCTAGATTTGGAGTGGGACAAACCCGTTCAAGTGCTGAGTTTAAAACCCCTTTAGTTCGGCGTCAGGTGTGGGACCGCTGTTTTAGTTGGGTGAGTGCAGCCGCCATCCCCATTGCCCTCGGTATTCTGGCCCTCTTACTCTTCGATGCTTCTCGGCGTGGTTTGCCTCATTTAACTTGGCAATTTATCACCAGTTTTCCCTCTCGTAACCCCCAAGAAGCCGGAATTTATCCCGCCCTCATGGGGAGTTTATGGCTATTAGGATTAACCGGATTATTTGCCTTACCCATTGGCATTGGAACAGCAATTTACTTAGAAGAATATTGCGCCAATACTGCCTTAAATCGGTTTTTAGAAATTAATATTGCTAATCTCGCTGCCGTCCCCTCGATTCTGTATGGATTATTAGGGCTAGAATTATTTGTACGTCTCCTCGCCCCGGTAACAGGAGGACCGAGTTTACTCTCTGCCGCCCTCACCTTAACCGTGATTATTTTACCCATGTTTATTGTCACCACTCGGTCCGCTTTACGGGGGATTCCCGACGGTTTACACCAAGCAGGTTATGCTATGGGTATGACTCGTGCCCAGGTGTTGTGGCATATCGTGTTACCGGCAGCGTTTCCCGCCACCTTAACCGGCGCACTTTTAGCCTTAGCCCGGGCGATCGGTGAAACCGCCCCGTTAATTGCCGTGGGCGCATTATCCTTTGTCTCCTTTGCACCCCCGTTATCCTGGGAGGGAGTCTATAGCCGATTTACCGCCTTACCCTTTCAAATTTTCAACTGGATTTTACGACCCCAAGCCGCCTTTCATGACAATGCTGCTGCCGCTATTTTAGTCTTAGTCGGTATTTTATTAATCCTCAATATTTGCGGTGTTTTGATTCGAGAAAAGTGCAAAAACTAATCCAATTCCTCATTTTCCTAAATTCTAGTTAAACCCTCATGAATAGAAACTCGGAATATCCCTATCCCAATCCATTGCCCATTTTAGAAACTTCCGACTTGTCAGTATTTTTTGACAAGACCCAAATTTTGGGCAGTATTAACCTCACCATTTATGCTCATAAAATTACCGCGATTATCGGCCCTTCTGGCTGTGGAAAAACAACCTTAATTCGCTGCTTTAATCGCCTCAACGAACTCTCCAATCACTTTAAAAGAATCGGCCAGATTTACATGGGCGATCGCGAAATTTCCCAGGTGAACCCCGTAGAAATTCGCAGGCAAGTCGGGATGGTGTTTCAAAAGCCCAATCCCTTCCCCAAATCAATCTACGACAACATCGCCCTCGGCTTGCGAATTAACGGTTATCAAGGGGATATTGATGAATGTGTTGAGTATTCTCTCCGGCAAGTTTTCCTCTGGGATGAAGTCAAAAATAACCTCTATCGCAGTGCCTTAACCTTATCCGGAGGGCAACAACAACGCTTGTGTATTGCCAGAACCTTAGCCCTGAAACCGGATATCATTTTGATGGATGAACCCTGTTCTGCCCTTGACCCAATTTCCACCGCCCGGATTGACGAATTGCTGTATGAACTGAAGCATGATTACACCATTGTTCTGGTTACCCATAATATGCAGCAAGCCTCCCGCATCTCCGATTTAACTGCTTTTTTTAATATTAAAACCACGGAAACCGGGGAAAAAATTGGCTATTTATCGGAATACGATAAAACCGAAGTGATTTTCCATCATCCCCAACAGCAGGCAACTCAGGAATATGTCAGTCGCCGGTTTTAGTGGGGGTACCCGTAAAGTAGGGGTTAGAAACCGGGTTTCTTGACAAAATTGAGGACAATGGGCAGAAAATTAGGAGAGAAACCCGGTTTCTGGTCCTTGGTCCTTTATTCAGGGCGACTTACCCCCTAAAACCGGACTCCCCCCAAATTTTCTGTGCCTAGGATACATTCATGCTAGACTAGAAAGGTTTTTCATATTGTAATTTGAGCTATGTTTTGGGCTGACAAAATTGCGGAAAGTGCACAAGGCGAACAAATCGTTAATGATTCAAAAACCCCTTCGGGTCGAGTTCATGTGGGGTCCTTGCGGGGTGTGATTATCCATGATGTCATTTATCGCGCCTTGAAACACGCCGGTAAGCCCGTAAAATTTATGTATGGCGTGGATGATTATGACGCCCTTGATACCGTTCCCGGCTATCTCGATCGCGAAAAATTTGCCCCCTATTTGGGTTACCCCTTGTGTAACGTCCCCTCCCCTGATGACAAGGCGACAGATTACGCCAAATATTTCATGGGGGAATTCCTAGAAGTCTTTGATTACCTAGGGGTTAAACCGGAAATTTATTACCTGCGAGACTTGTATCGAACTGGACAACTCAACCCCTACATCGATACCTTCTTGCAAAATTCCCATCTAGTTCGGGAAGCCTATAAAGAAGTTAGTAAAGCCGATCGCCCGAGTAACTGGTATCCCTTCCAAGTCATCTGCGAAAACTGCGGAAAAATTGCCACCACTGTTGTCACCGACTACAACGGCAAAGAAGTCTTTTACACCTGCGAACCCAACGCCACCAATTATGTCAACGGATGCGGACATTCCGGCTGGGTTTCCCCCTTTGATGGCAACGGTAAACTCCCCTGGAAAGTCGAATGGGTTGCCAAATGGCAACTGGTAGGGGTTACCATCGAACTCGCTGGAAAAGACCATTCTCAAAAAGGCGGTTCTCGCGATGTCGCTAACGCAATTTGTCGAAAAGTCCTCCAAAAACAACCCCCATTCCATTCTCCTTACGAGTTTATTTTAGTCAATGGAACCAAAATGAGTTCCTCCAAAGGAGTCGGTTCAGCAGCGAAAGAAATCGCCGAATTGTTGCCACCGGAACTGCTGCGCTTTTTAATGCTACGAACCCAACCCAAAACGGTGATTAATTTCGCCCCAAATTACGAAACCACCACCCGATTGTTCCGGGATTACGACAGCTTAATCGAGAAATATCAAGGGGTTACCTCAGAAAGTGGCGAAGACCCCAAACAGGATAAAGAACTCCAACCCCTGTTTTATTCCCAACTCAATGAGGAAGTCAAAACCTATCAACCCTTTGATTTCAGTACCTTAATTTCCCTGCTGCAAGTGCCTCATTTGGATATCAAAGAAGAAATCCAAAAACGCTGCGAACAACCGTTAACCGATGCGGATTGGGAAGTGCTTCATCAGCGGATTGAGTCCGCCCAAAAGTGGCTGGATGATTATGCCGATGAAGAAGAGAAACTGGTGCTTTATTTTGATGCAATTCCCGAACAAGTCCAAGAGTTAACTGAGGAACAGGTGACTTATTTGGGTGAGTTAGCCAAGAATTTAGAAGCGGCAGAGAGTTGGGATGGGGAAACCTTACAAACGATTATCTTCTCGACGAGTAAAAGTTTGGAGATGAAACCGGGGAATGCGTTTCCGGCGGTTTATTTGACCTTCATGGGTAAATCCCGAGGTCCAAAAGCGGGGAATTTACTCTCGTATTTAGATAAGACGTTTGTGTTAGAAAGAATTCGCGGGACCGTTGCGCTGAAACAAGGGGCAGCAGTGTAGAAGTCGTTTCTTAAGTTCGTAGTAACGACTTCAGTCGTTTCTTAAGTTCGTAGTAACGACTTCAGTCGTTTCTTAAGTTCGTAGTAACGACTTCAGTCGTTTCTTAAGTTCGTAGTAACGACTTCAGTCGTTTCTTAAGTT
>NZ_JAMXOT010000156.1 GCF_024220515.1 Oscillatoria sp. HE19RPO | reverse complement strand
AATCGCCTCTACATTATTTAGCGGCAATTCTCAACATTTGCGTAAGTCCATCCGAAGTGGATTGATTCGCGAATCAATCCTACATTTACGGCTTAAACTCAAATTCTGCAAACTCCCAGGTTTATAACAATGAACTCATCAACAGACCCAAAAGTGCAACGCCAATGAGAATGGTCAAAACATAGAGTTGAGACCCCCCAGGAACGGTATATTTTAAGCCTTGACCACTGAATACCGTGGCTAAACCGACCAAATTCACCAGTCCATCGACAAAGTAGCGGTCTATCCAAGCGGTGAAGCGGGAAAACTGTTGCACAGCTAACACCACGGTGACTCCGTACAACTTATCGATGTAAAAGTCATAAGCAAACAGGTCTTGTAACGGTTTCCAGGGAAGTTCTACGGCTTCGGTGCGGTTGGGGTTGAGATAAATTACTCCCCCGACAATACAGCCGACAATACCGGAGAGGACGACCAAGGGCAAGTCAAAGACTGCCGGGTCCGGTCCGTTTCTGGCCCAAGGCCCTGCCCAACTGAGCAAGAGTTGCCAATGTTGGAGCATCAGGGGAACCAGGAGGGTGACGATGGTTAAGCTGACCATCGGGACGGCCATCGGCCAAGGGACTTCTGGTGCACGGCGGGTTTTGGGTTGGGTGGGACCGAGGAAGACGAGACAGAAGACGCGGGTTAAGTTGAGGGCGGTTAAGCCATTAAAGACGATCAGCAGGAGCAACAGCCACCAGGGAACGCTCCAAAATCCGTTGACCCAGCGTTCCATTGCCCAAAAGTTCCCGAGAGGGATGAGGGCGATGGTCCCGGCGCTGCCGACGACAAAGGCGAGGGTGGTGGCGGGCATTTTGGACCACAATCCTCCCATTTCGGTGATGTTTTGGTTGCTGGTGGTGAGGATGATGGAACCAATGCTGGTAAAGAGGAGGGCTTTGGCGATCGCATGGGTGAGAAGCAGTAACAGCGCTACATCAACGTGCTGCATTCCCACGGCGATAAAGACTAATCCCAAGACGGCGCTAGTGGAGTGGGAGAGGGTGCGTTTTATATCGATTTGGGCGATCGCCACTAAAGAGGCTCCAATCGCTGTCATGGTCCCCACCACAATTAAGGTGGTTTCTGCCAACGGTGAAAGAGACACCACCGGCGAAAGTTTAATCAGCACATAAGCGCCGCAACTCACCACGAGGGAATTCCGAAGTAAGGAGGCCGGATTTGGACCTTCCATCGCCTCATCCAACCACAAATGCAAGGGAAATTGAGCACATTTGCCAATGGGACCGGCGATTAAGGTTAATCCGAGGAAGTTCGCCACCAGTGGCGAAAGTTCGGCAGTTTCGGCCCAAACTTCGATATCAGCAAAGTTGAAGCTACCGGCGAGAGTACCAACACTAACCACCCCCATGAGTAATAAAATATCTCCCACCCGTTTGGTTAAGAAGGCATCTCGCGCAGCGGTGACGACTAAGGGTTGGGCGTACCAGAAGCCGACAATGAGGTAAGTGGAAAGGGTGAGCATTTCTAGTAAGGCGTAACTCAAAAATAAGGAGTTACTAATCACTAGACCACTCATGGCGGCTTCAAAAAATCCCATTAGGCCAAAAAACCGGGCTAAAGACCAGTCTTTTTCCATGTAGCCTAGGGCGTAGACTTGGGCAATCAGACTCAATCCCGTGATTGATTCCATTGCGCCGGTACTCATTTGGGAGATTTCTAGGACGAAGGATAGATCTAAATCTCCGGTACTGAGCCAATTGATCACAATGAATTCCGGGCCGTGACCCCAGGTGGTTCTAAATAAGAATCCTCCATGAATAAATGCCACGATGGTTGCGAGGAGGTTGATGTAAGCACCAGGTCTCGGTCCCGTGCGTCGGACGATTCCCGACGACCAGGGGAGGGTTATAATTGAGCCGAGTAAGCTATATAAAGGAACCCACCAACTCGTTTGGATGAGCAACTGATTCATGACATATTCCTTGATATCAAGCGATTAAATTAATGAGCAACTGTCTTTTTCTTTTGTTTGTTCATCAGAAAAAGGGTTTGTCAAGGCAGATCTATAAGGGTTTGATCTGTGAGTTTTTTCGAGGTAGATTGACCCGCTCACTGTCGGCCTAAAACGGCGGACGAGATCGCAGGATTCGGCTGTTGACAATCGTAAAAGTTACGGACTGCTCGCCGATTAAGGGGGGTCTTTGGGGCGATCGCGCAGTCCAATTGCAACGGTTCCCACTGCCAATACTGGAAGATTTGGGGACAATTCCGGAGGAACCCTGGGCGATCGACCGTGAAGGCGAGTCGAGGGTACAGTTCGTCGCAACGGAGCCACTTGGTTCTCCTTGAGGGCCGTGACCACAGTGCCGCGAGCGACCCTCGGCTACTCCGTTGATTCGCTTTAGGGCAGGGGTCTCGATTAGGGGTGCGACCCCCACCAGTGGGACTGCTCCCCGATGCGACTGCACCCACTTCAGCACTCATGGCCCCAGTCGGTCGAACTCCTTTCCCATTGCAGCATTAATTTTATTAATAAAATATTAATTTTCTTTAACTTATTAGTTCTTCTAATTGCTTTTATTTGCGAACATGATTATTATTTATATTGTCAAGGGATACCTGATTCACCTATTCTTGATAAAGGGAGAGGATAGCTTTACGATAACTGAAAACGTTCGGGAAGACCGATCGCGGAACAATCGCAGCTTAGATTGAATTAAACCGACTCATCCATTCAGGAGACAGAAGAAATGCCTATAGCAGTGGGAATGATTGAAACCAGAGGCTTCCCAGCCGTGGTAGAAGCGGCGGACGCGATGGTAAAAGCCGCCCGCGTAACCCTTGTGGGATATGAAAAAATCGGGAGCGCTCGCGTGACCGTAATCGTGCGCGGAGATGTCTCCGAAGTGCAAGCCTCCGTCTCGGCTGGGGTCGAATCGGTCAAGCGTGTCAATGGCGGAGAAGTTGTCTCCACCCACATTATTGCCCGTCCGCATGAGAACCTAGAATACGTGCTGCCGATCCGGTACACCGAAGCCGTCGAGCAGTTCCGAACGTATTAACACCATTCAGGACCACCGTTCTGACTGGGACCAAAACAAAGCGTCATTGACGCAAACAGCAAATATCAACATTAAGGTTGGGAGTAAAATTCATGTCAATTGCAGTTGGAATGGTAGAAACCCTAGGGTTTCCCGCAGTCGTAGAAGCAGCAGACGCGATGGTGAAAGCAGCTCGCGTCACCTTAGTCGGCTATGAAAAAATTGGAAGCGGTCGCGTCACCGTGATCGTGCGCGGAGATGTCTCAGAAGTGCAAGCCTCCGTCGGTGCAGCCGTGGAAAATGTCAGACGAGTCAATGGAGGACAAGTCTTGTCTACCCACATCATTGCCCGTCCTCATGAGAACCTAGAGTATGTCTTACCGATTCGCTACACCGAAGCCGTGGAGCAATTCCGGGAAAGCACCACAGGCATTCGTTTAAGCCGATAAATTAGAGCATAAATCATGCAACTTGCCCAAGTTCGCGGTACCGTCGTCAGTACACAAAAGGATCCAAATCTGCAAGGAGTTAAATTACTCCTGGTGCAATTGATAGATGAGGAAGGACAACTCATCCCCAAATACGAAGTCGCTGCGGATAGTGTAGGGGCTGGTGTAGGGGAATGGGTACTTGTCACCATCGGGAGTGCAGCGCGGCAGGTGATCCGTCATGACGAACGGCCCGTGGACGCAGCAGTCATTGCGATCGTAGATACGGTGAGTGTTGAAAATCGCATTCTTTACAGCAAGAAAGAAACCGATCGCTTTCGTTAGTTAGTTTTGTTAGTCAGTATAGACAAACCAAACAAACCAACGCCAGCGATCTCATTCGGTGTGGAGTCAGGCGTCAGGAGTCAGAATTCTTCAGACGATTCACTTAACTTGTGCGATCGCACAGTGGACGAGGGGGCAGACGTGACAGCAAGCCTCTGTACCCTCGGTCAAACGAATTCTGAATTCTGAATGTCTGACGCCGATTCTAGTCGCATTCTTTGAAGGAGTAATTCAGATATGGTAGTCCGCAGTAAGGCGGCTCCGCCCACGCCTTGGTCAAAAAACATGGCCGAGCCGCAGATCCACAAAACCGCCTTCGTACATTCCTTCTCTAACATGATTGGGGATGTGCGGGTAGGTGCTCATGTCTTGGTTGCGCCGGGAACCTCAATCCGGGCCGATGAAGGCACCCCCTTTTCCATCGGCGAATATAGCAACATCCAAGATGGCGTTGTCATTCACGGACTCGATGAAGGACGAGTCGTGGGCGATGACAATAATTCCTATTCCGTGTGGATCGGCAAAAATTGTTCGATCGCCCACATGGCCTTAATTCACGGTCCCGCCTACGTCGGGGATGGCTGTTTTATCGGCTTTCGCTCCACCGTCTTTAATGCCCGAGTGGGCAAGGGCTGTATCGTCATGATGCACGCCCTGATTCAAGATGTGGAAATTCCCCCAGGCAAATACATTCCGTCTGGAGCGATCATCACCAACCAGCAACAGGCCGATCGCTTGCCGAATGTGACAGAGACGGACACCAAATTCGCCACCCATGTCCTCGGCATCAACGAAGCCTTACGCAGCGGGTATCAGTGTGTAACAGACAGTGCCTGCGTTCTCCAGATCCGCAATGAAGCCCCTGGTCCTGTAAATTCTAATGGCAACGCTACTAAACAAGAGACTATGACCATCACTCAAGAAGCCATCTCCCAAGTCCGAGATCTCCTCGCCGGTGGATATCGGATCGGTACCGAGCACGTGGATGAGCGCCGCTTCCGCACTGGCTCCTGGCAAAGTTGCGCGCCGATTAACAGCCAAAACCTCTCGGAAGTCATCTCCTCCCTAGAACAGTGTTTAGCTGAACATCGTGGCGAATATGTCCGCTTAATTGGCATCGATGCCAAAGCCAAGCGCCGGGTCCTGGAAACCATCGTCCAACGCCCGAACGGTCAGGTCTCCAGCAGCAACGGCACCAGCTCCTATCGCCCCAGTAACAGCCCCAGCAGCTACAGCGCATCCAGCGGAAACGGCGGTGGACTGCCCACGGAATTGGCCGATCAAGTCAATCACATCCTGAATCAAGGATTGCGTCTGGGCACCGAGCACGTGGATGAGCGACGCTTCCGCACCGGATCCTGGAAAAGCTGCGCTCCAATTGAGAGCAAGAATGTCTCCCAAGTGCTGGCAGAATTAGCCAATTGCTTGAAAGAACATCAAGGTGAATATGTGCGCTTGATCGGGATTGACCCGAAAGCCAAACGCCGGGTGGTCGAAACCATCATCCAACGCCCCAACGAACCCGTCGCCACCAATGGCAACGGTCGCACCTCCTCTGCCGGGACAAACTACAGCAGCAGCTATAATAGCGCCCCTTCTGGTGGCTCGGGTAACCTAGATCGGGAAGTCGCTCAACAGGTGCGTCAAATCCTCAGCCAAGGATTGCGCCTCGGTGCGGAGCACGTGAATAAGCGGCGCTTTAACAACGGGTCCTGGGAAAGCTGTGGTGCCATCGATACCCAAAATCCCTCCCAAGCTCTCGCGGCGCTGGAAGGATTGATGCGTCAGTATGCCGGGGAATATGTCCGCATCATTGGTATTGACCCGAAAGCCAAGCGGCGTGTGGTGGAAACGATCGTTCAACGACCCTAGTCTGAAGGGAAGCGTCAGGGGGTGGCCTCAAAGCCCAGCGGGTTGAGGCAGACCCAAAAAATAAAATCGCCAAAACCCGCACCCTCAAGGGTGGGGCTATACGGACAAAGCCTGCCTACGCAGGCTACAAGAGTATTGTTAGGTTTTTAAGCACCGAATTTGGATGATTTATTTTTTGGGATCCCCTGAGTGGATGCCAAGCCGTCGCTGCATTCTGTGGCAATCCGCCCGGTGAGTCAGGGAGAGAGGCGATCGCATCGCATCTTGACTCCCTCTCAACTTGGGCTGTCCACTTCTGGTTTCCCAACCCTTCCCCATACCGGAGATCTCCGGGGGGAAATTTTGAGATCGTTCGACCTTTAAAGGTTCCATTTCCCATGTATTTGCCGCCACTGCAACCCAATCGGAATCCCAATATTTATATGAGTGGCGATGTCACCATTGATGAAGGTGCCGCGATCGCCTCGGGAGTCATCCTCCAGGCATCCCCAGGTACTCGCATCGAGATCGCCGCTGGTGTCTGCATTGGCATGGATTCCATTCTGCAAGCCTGTCAAGGCAATCTAATCATTGAAGAAGGAGCGACCCTCGGTGCCGGAGTCCTGGCGATCGGAACCGGCAAAATCGGGACCAATGCTTGCATCGGCAGCGCTACGACGTTACTGCATCCCACGGTTGCATCCAATGAAGTGATTCCCCCCGGTTCCTTACTCGGGGATGAAAGTCGTCAATGGATCGATGTGGAAAGCACGACTGCTGCCGCCGATCCAGGTCCGGTATCCGCTGCGGGTCCCAACCCAGTTGCCCCGGATCCGGTCCCAACCGCTCCACCCCCACCGCCCGAACCCGCCACTGCCTCTGAGCCAGAACCTCCGACTCCAACTCCGACTCCGGAGATCTCGCAACCCATCAGCAGTAATGGCAATGGTTCAGAACCGGCAGTAGCACCCCCAGAGCAGCCCGCAGTCCCATCCTCTCCCGCTTATGTCTATGGACAAGCCCATCTCAACCGATTGATGCAAACCTTGTTTCCCCATAAACAAAACCCCATCGAACCCATCCCAGAGGATTAGATTTAGTCCCTATTCGATTTGAAATGTTACGTTTGAGATCAGGTGAAGAAATTGAGAACCGATACCCTCAGCTAATGTGGGACCTCGGTCATGTTTGAGGGAGAGGCAAGATGGAAAGACGCGATGTAGGACTGGTAAAGCGCGAGCAAAAAACGCGCAGTCACGACCTTCAGGATTTAGCTTTGGGTTTAGTATCTACCCAAAGTTTCCCGGCGATCGTCGGCTGTGCGGATATGATGCTCAAATCCGCTGGGGTGATTTTAGTTGGATTTGAAAAAATCGGAGGCGGTCACTGCACCGCAGTGGTCCGGGGCAAAACGGCAGACGTGCGCTTGGCGGTAGAAGCGGGTGCTGAAACTGCCGAAAAGTTTGGTCAAGAGGTTTCTAAGCTGGTTATCCCCCGTCCCTTGGCAAATTTGGAAGCCATCCTCCCCATCGGTGCGCGGTTGATGGATTTGGCCCAGGGTAATCAAGGACGTCCGAGCCATCAAGCGATCGGACTGGTGGAAACCCGAGGATTTCCGGCGTTGGTGGGGGCGGCAGATGCTATGCTCAAGTCCGCTGATGTGGATTTAACCGGCTATGAAAAGATTGGCGACGGGTTATGCACGGTGATTATCCGAGGGACCGTGGCGAATGTGGTCGTCGCTGTGGAAGCAGGGATGTTTGAAGCTGAACGGATTGGAGAACTGACCTCGGTGATGGTGATTCCCAGGCCCCTGGATGACTTGGAGCGGGCTCTGCCTCTGGCTAGTTGTTTTGTTGAGACGGCCCAACCCCTGCAAATGCCGGTTGTCATTGAGGAGAAAGAGCCTGAACTGTTAGCCTTGCCGGAGTTGGAGAAACTGGGTAAACCCCAAGAAGTCGAGGCGGAACCCTTGGAGTTGCCGGAGTTGCAGGAATTGGAGGAATTACAGGAATTACAGGAATTACCGAAACTCGAACTGGAGAACCCGGATCAAGAATAAATTGAGTTCTGGCCCCTGGGTATTTTGGCTGGGAGGCGATCGCTGATGGGTTCCGTTTAGCAGGAGTCCCGGTGATTTTGGCCTGCTAAGATTCAGGAATCTCTGATTGAGACTGGCGATCGAGAATCGCTTCGGCAATCCAGCGAGCAAACGCTTCATCCCCCATGCGAGATAATGCCTCTAGCAGGATGTCTTGGGATTCTTCTGGCGCGTCCCGAGTTAACTCCACCGGGAGGGCTAACAAGGGCATATTCTGGATCAGGTCCAAGAGGTCCTCGCGGATGCGTTTGCGCTTGGTTTCCAGGACCATTACGGTTCGACGAATCGATCGCTCCCGGGTGACTTCGAGTAATAAAACATCCTGTTCATAAAAGTTATTCATCAAATACACTCCTTGGTGGATACCCTTATCCCGAATCCGGTTGCACTTCCCTACTGAACACCAGCGCGATCGCCTGCTGTGAGCCATCTTAAACGACTTTACCCTTCCGTAACTACAGTCCCTGGGTAGGATTTAATACGGAATCCGGTGGTCCAGCCTCTGAATCTGCCCCTTTTGCTCCAGACTACAGCCTCTGGGGTCTCCTCGCTCTGCGCCGCTGCTTGTCCATCAGCGTTAATTTTTCCTTTTTAAATTCTTGGTAATTTGGCCTAACACTTGCCGGATATGCCTAGAGGATGAGATTAAAAATCTATAAAAAGACAGGGGGCGATTCCCGAGAATTAGTTCTATTTATAAGGGGTAGTTTAAAAAGTTTACGGAAAATTGTATGCCGACGCAAGAAAAACAACGCCCCCCTCAACATCAAAACCAACAACCCGGACGGCAATCAGAAATGAATCCCCGTCCTAAAGCTCGGGCTTCTGAGTATAAAGGCAGTGGAAAACTAGAAAATAAAGTGGCTTTAATTACCGGAGGAGATAGCGGGATTGGTCGTTCGGTGGCGATTCTATTTGCCCGAGAAGGAGCGGATGTGGCGATCGTCTATCTGAACGAACATGATGATGCCAAAAAAACTCAAGATATGGTAGAAGCCGAAGGGCGTCGCTGTCTGCCGATCGCCGGAGATATCGGAGAAAAAAGCTTTTGTGAACAGGTGGTTAAGCAGACTGTGGATGCTTTCGGCCATCTGGATATTTTGATTAATAATGCAGGGGAACAACATCCCCAAGAAAATATTGAGGATATCAGCCAAGAACAGTTGGAAAAAACATTCCGCACCAATATTTTCTCCATGTTTTACCTGACTCAGGCGGCGATGCCTCATCTGCAAGAAGGCAGTGCGATCGTCAATACGGCCTCGATCACCGCCTATAAGGGAAATGAATCTTTACTGGATTATTCTTCCACCAAGGGGGCGATCGTTGCCTTTACCCGATCCTTATCTCAAAAAGTCGTCAGCAAAGGAATTCGCGTTAATGGCGTCGCACCCGGTCCAATTTGGACTCCCCTAATTCCCGCCACCTTCCCCCCGGAAAAAGTCGCTACCTTCGGTCAGCAAGTGCCGATGAAACGGGCCGGAGAACCCGAGGAAGTCGCCACCTCGTATGTGTTCCTTGCCTCAGATGATTCTTCTTATATGACAGGTCAAATTCTGCATCCTAATGGTGGCGCTGTTGTTGGCGGTTAAGGGTTGAGCTTATCACTGAAAATACCAGGTTAATCCCTTTTTCAGTTGCTCTCCAGGACTGAGGCAGATTTTAAAAATCAATCTTCCATAAATGTAGAGGCGATTCGCGAATCGCCTCTACATTTATGGGTTCATGTTAAATCTTGTGTAAGTTGTCAAAATAAAAAACCACCCCCTCAAGGGTGTGAGTTTTTATAAACCTTTAAAACCGGATTCCGTATAATTTAGAACTTGCTTTTTAATCGGGTAAAAACAAAAAAAAGGAGGGAATTCTCCCCCCCTTTCGCTAACTTACAACGTTAGGTTAGCAACTCACTGACCTGAGTTTTTGTCTTAGGACGCCATTGATTGCTGAATTCGGCTTTTAGCTGCTTTAAACTCTTTGGACAGTTGTTGCAGTTGGGCCTCATTCATGGTTTGACGGAATTTATTGAACATATCGTTCTCTTCTTCCTTGACATGATGCTGGACCATATCTTTCAACTGTTTGACACGAGGCATAAAGCTGGCATCACTACCGTTGGTGGATTTGATGGCTTCGAGAAGTTGTTTCATCTCCGTCTGCTCGTCATACAGATGTTGCACTTTTGGTAATTGAGCGCGGATAGCGGGATAGACCACTTCTTCTTCAGCTTCCGCGTGAGCGGTAAGGTCCTTATAGATTTGACCGAAGAATTCTTCGCGTTTTTTAGCGTCGTTGGTGTTTTCGATTTCCATGAAGAGGGTATCGACCTTGCGGTGATCTTCATAGATGATTTCCAGAATGTTCATATCATCTTTGGCGCGGCTGGCGGCGCTACCAAAGACACCACTTAAGGCTGCCATTGCATCTTGAACACGACTCCAAACGCCTTGATCCGGGTCTTGTCCGGTGAGTTCGCGAGTCCCGAGGACTTCCAGAATACCCTTGAGTTGTTCTTGGTGAGAACGGTTTTCAAAGTTCACCGTATTCAGGGGAGTGATGGCGGCTTCGATGTCAGCGCCGACGACTTGTGCGGCTTTATGGACGAGCAGTCCTTTCATCACCTGAGCGTGTTTGAGCAATTCGTGCTGAGACATTTTCTCAAACAGGCTCATGTTGGAATCTTCCATCATTTTCTGAGCCTGTTTGAGGGTTTGCTCGGTGGTGCTACCCGGCTCAGAGGGATTGCCATATTGAATGATGGTGGTTTCAATGATGCCGAGGTTTTTGCGGTCGTCCTCTAGCATATTTTGCAAGCGCTCGCGGATATCGGGGTCGCTGGTGGCGCTGATAAATTTTTGTTCATTAGAAATGATGAAATTTTGCACGGCTTTCATATCGGCCAGTTTTTCGGCGATCGCCATGCGTTTAGTATCTTGTAATTGAACGGTCATTCGAGTGTTCTCCTTGTAATTCAGGATTTAAAGTTGTTGTCAACTATCCTTCACTTTAAAAGATGGTCGTTTTATCTCCATCCTTCTTTAGGCAGATCGTCGGGTTTTAAAAGGAACACAATTTTTGAAAATAAAACTATAAATCGGGTAATAATTTTTACTTATTTCACTGTAAAACCCGCATTCTAAAAAGCATCTATTTAGGAACAGTCGAGGAAATCTGTATAGAGTAGCCAGATTTTTAAAATTGTGGGTTGGGGGCAAATACTCCTTCTGATAGGGTAATTTTTATGCCTTTAGAGGGTACACAATTTGGATTGAAATCCCTAGTAAGGCGCAGTAATCATTTGTCCTGTCCGGTGCAAGAGATGGGTAATGGGGAAGTTGAAAAAGATCCGGATCCAGCGACTTAAAACCCCCGATTCAACTGCGGCGATAGCGCATTCCCGGTAATTGCTCGACCAAGCCAATTAATTCGAGTTGCAATAACGCACTGGAGACCGAGGCGGCATCGAGTTGGGCTTGGGATACAATCAGATCGAAGGCGATCGGCTCGATCGCCGTCGCCTCCCAGACTTGTTGCAATGGAGGGTCTAAATCCGGAACCGATGCCCGGGGTGGCACCACTGTAGTGGGAGTCGTGGGGGTTGCCGCAGTGGGGGAAGGGGTGGAATGAAGTTTAGGTATGGCCCCTAGCATTTCCAGCAATTCCGTTTCATTGATGATGGTTTCGGCCCCATTTTTCAACAAGCGTAAACAGCCTTGAGAATTGGGGTCATCAATGCGTCCGGGTAAGGCAAAGACATCTCGGCTGTATTCATTGGCAACTTTAGCCGTAATCAGCGCCCCCGATCGCTCCGGTGCTTCCATCACTAGAACCGCCTGACTTAACCCGGCAATAATCCGATTGCGTTGGGCGAAATGTTCTCGCCTTGTGAGGGTTCCCACGGGATGCTCACTCAAAAACAATCCTTTTTGGATAATCTTTTCCGAGAGATGACGATTGGTTTCTGGATATATTTTGTTTAAGGGAGTTCCGAAGACGGCGATCGTGCGACCATCGGCATCTAAACAACCGAGATGGGCGTGAGTATCGATGCCTGCGGCCATGCCAGAAACAATGGTAAAGCCACATTCCGCCAGAATCTGGCTAATTCGGCGAGTCCATCGCTGCCCATATTCCGAGGGGTGACGAGTGCCGACAATGCCGACAATGGGGCGATTGCCGAGGGTTTCCTGGCGATCGAGTTGACCTTGGTAATACAGCAGGGGGGGTGGGTTGGGGATTTCCCTGAGCAAACGCGGATAATCCGGGTCCGCAGGGGTCCAAAAATTGGGGTTGTGGCGCAGATGTTCGGTGTAAATTTGTTCGGGGTTCAGTTGCGATCGCCTTGTGACAATTTTTTCCACCAGTTGCCGACCCAAACCCTGAACCTGAGTGAGAGCCTCTGGTTCAGCTTGCCAAGCCGCCGCTAAACTGCCGAAATAGGTAAACAACCGACCCAACAACACCGGGCCGACTGTGGGAATTTGTGACCAAGCCACCCAAAATGCTCGTTCTTCCAGATACATTAACCCTAATGACTCCTATCGAAAAATCGGGGGGAAATATCGGCGATCGCATCTGATACGGAATCCGGTTGTCAAAGTCTGTATAGCCCCACACCCTCAAGGGTGGGTCTATACAGACGAAGCCCGCCTGCGCGGGCTAAAGAGAAAATCGACTGGAGACAACCGGATTTGGTATGATGAGTACCCTTCTGTCATCCTTCCCGGGTGAGCTATCACCATTGAGGCTGATCATCCCGGGATATGGATGGCGATCGTACCCCCTTGAATTTTAGGGGAAAGTGCAGTTTGGAACAACGGCAGGACTTCCTCATATTTTGAAAACCCACCCTAAATGTAGAGGCGAGAAAGCGAATCGCCTCTACGTTTAGGGTTTCATGTTAAATTGCGTAAGTCCTATTTAGGCATTAGGGGTGTTCCAACAAATAAATCATCCAAATCCCGATGGTTAAGCATCTAACTATATTAGCCCGCGCAGGCGGGCTTTGTCCTGTGAGCCTCCACCCTTAAGGGTGCGGGTTTTTTGGGTATTTTATTTTTTGGAGTTCCCTAGGCGATCGCCGGGTCCAGGGACTGGCTGGATTGGACCAGCAGGCTACTGTATAAGTGACTCAGTTGACGAGCCACGCCATCCCAGCTAAACTGGCTTTCTACCCGTTCGCGAGCCGCTTGACCTAATTCGTCTTGCCAGTCGGAGTGAGCTAAAATGCGGTCAATGGCGACAGCAAAGGCGGCATCGTCCTGGGGTGGACAGAGTAGGCCGGTTTCTTCTGAAACCACTGTGAACTGTAATCCGCCCACATCTGAGGCGACAACCGGGGTCCGGCTGGCCATCGCTTCGATCGCCACTAAACCAAAGGGTTCATAATGGCTCGGAACGACACAGACATTGGCTGCGGCATAATATAAGGGTAACTCCTCATGGCCGATCCGTCCGGGAAAGGTCGTCAAGCCAGCAATTCCCAATTTTTCTACTAGACTGGCAATGCGATCGCGTTCTTTCCCATCACTTTGACCCGGACGCCAACCCCCACCAATCATCAGGCGGAGGTCCTGCCGATCTCGCAGGGTGGAACGACTCACCGCCCGAACTAAGGTTTCAATCCCTTTGCGTCGGTCAAATCGACCCACATAAAAGACGACGGAACTATCCTGGGGAATGCCCAGTTTTTCCCGCGCTATTGCCTGGGAAACACCGCCAAATTGATGAATATCGGTGCCGCAAGGAATCACATCGATTTGTCCCTTGGTGGAAACCAGGGTTCGGATATGTTCTTGTTCTTGAGGAGAGGTTGCCACAATGCGATCGGCATTTTCCAAACAAGCCTTTTCAATGCCTAAGCGGGTACTGGCAATCATCGGAATGGTAGAAACGGCTTTATACTTAACCGCACCCAGAGAGTGGTAAGTATGAACCTGTTGAATGGGTTGAATTTTTTTCAACTCCATTCCCACTGCTGCCGAAATCCAGTAATTCGTATGAACCAAGCGATAGTCTAGGTGCTGTTGTGCTTGAAATTTCAGAAATTCCTGAACAAACTCGGGGACATATTCATAAATTTTTTGCCGGGGCACGAATTCTTCGGGTCCAGCGACTAAGCGAATCGTGCGACAATTGGGGGTATGTTGTACCACCGTCGGTTGTGTTGCATTGGACTTGCGGGTGAACATATCCACTTGCCACCCCAGATTTCCTAACGCTTCTCCAACCTTACGGACATAAACATTTTGGCCTCCAGCCTCTTCTTTACCAATTTCTATGGCCGGGTCGCCATGAACGGAAATTAAAGCAATCGACTTTGAGTGGATCATGGGTATAAGCTAGGGGTGAAGAAACTGAATTATGAAAACACGGCCAGTGTTGATCGCTGCGATTCCAGTTCGGTTGGGTTCTCCCTGAATACTAGAGTTGACCTGGATTCTGTGGGGATTTCTTAACACTAGGCTGAGTGACTCCAGGACTGGTACTGGAACTCAAAGCGTTGACCTAACATCCTTTTCAGGCAAAAATTTGAGCAAACTCCGCTATTAATGGGTTCTGATCGGTCATTTTCCCCCCTTGCATAAAAGGAATTAGGAAGATAGAACCCTACAGTCGAGCGCGTTCTTCCGAACTTTTTTGCGAGGAAAATTTATATGGAAATCATAAAAAATAAATCAGAGGGAGCGCATCTACCCCCCGAAATAATTCGAGGGGAATAGCTCAAGGAACAGAACCTCAATCCCACTCATGGAACGTAGCAACAAAATGAGCGGATTTGCCTGATGGCATGGAGGTTAATCCCTTGAGCTGATTTTATCTTTTGGCCGTCTTGAAGCCCAACTCCCGCCCCGGGTGTTTGTGGTTTGTCAGAATTTCTTGACAATTAGCTGCAAGGCGAATTTTTTCTTACAATTGAGCGGGAGTAAAACCCTCATAATTTGCTCTGTCGCCCTGTTGGAGAGTCTAAAAGGCTTGGACCGGAATCAAGGAACCTATGTCCTCTATCATTTTTGTTCTGTACAACCCGGTACAGAAATATGAATCATCGGATTAAGCTTGCGCTTTTTTCTGTTGCTTGAGGTAGGCAAAAACACTTTTGTCTCCAATATCTGCGGGAATGTCTTGTCCTGCTTTTCGCAGGGCAAAGACTAGAAAGAGAATGGCCCAAATTGCTAATAGGATTTTTTCCATTGAGGGGGTTAATAAACCCGCGAGGTGACCTAAAATCAGCAGGGGAACTAAGGGGGTGAGTAATTTAGTTTCTAGACGATTGAAACAAAAGGCTTCTTTAAAATAAATGCCCGTTAAGGCGACAAAGGTAAATCCAATACCGACGAGGGCGATCGCCTCGTGATAAACTGTGAGCACGAAGGGGTCTGGGCGAGTGAAAATCACCGTTAATGCAGTGACGGCCCCAGTCGCCCAACAGACTTGCAGGAACCGATGGAGGACTTTGAGATAGATGTGAATCGTCAGTAAGCTGACGCCGAGTGCCAGACAGAAACAGGCATAGAGTACGCTGAGACTGGTGAGGATCGCTGGGGTGGTTCCTTGCCAGAAGAGGAGTACCGTGGCGATGGCGAAACTCAGGGCGGCTACCATCAAGCCACTGCGATAGATGATAACAGATTGGCGATCGCTCGGGGTAATGCTAAATTCCCCAAACTGCCCTTGATAGACTGGCGATTCCATAGAATTAGCTTGAGTCATGATTAATTTGACCGATCTACTCCAAGGTAATGGTTGTTCGAGATACACTTTAGATTATGACCCATCTGATGACTGAACTGACCCTGATAAGCTCTAAAAATGAATAAATCAAAAAAAACTCCCAAACCAAGTGCCTCATCCCCCTCGGTCCCGAAAATTATAGAAATTGATGAAGGGGTTTTTGGCCCCCGACTTATGGAACGCGGGGAAATTCCCATCAATCCTCATAAAATACTCGATTTAGTCAAGAGGATGAGCCAAATGGAAGCGTTATTACTAGATGATGAGGATGAGGATGATGATGATTTATTTTTAGAAGATAGTTTTGATGAAGATGAGTTTGAACTAGAATTACAAGAAATTTTAGGCAGTCCTAATTTAGAGGTCAATGAAGAAAATTTAAACCGATATCTACAATTCCTGAAAGCTCGGATTAAACCCCCTTATAAACTGACGGGAAATGGAGAATTTGACTGGGAAGAAGAGTATGTGAGTGGCGGCAAGAGCAAAAAAGAATATGAAAAGCTGAAAAAACAACGGCCTTCTTATCTGGATACGTTTAGTTTGGTTCAGTTCTGTGAGGTCGGGACCGAGGGGATTATGGTTAAGGTGGAACGGACCAGCGATCGCCGCCAGTTTATCCTTCCTTTAATTGATTTAGATGTCACCACAGAAGATCCCGAGCATTTTGAATTAATTGATAATTATCTCCTGTGGTTTTTCAGTTATTAGGCCAATTTGCCGAAACTTCAGGGTTGGCGATCGCCCTTTTCAACAACCCACCCAGATCCGTTAGCTCAACCTCACTCTCACCGTTGCACCAATGGCGAGTTGGAGTAGATCGGCAGCATTGCCGCCATTGATGGCAATTTCCACCCAACCCTGAGAACCGATGAGGGCGATCGCACCTCCTCTGGGTGCATCACTGTAAGTATTTCCCCCCGGAATCATGCGATCGCCCACCCCAACAGACCCCAGTTTCCCCATCACCAGAGTCCCAGGAATATTCGTAATCAGGTTACCAAAGCGATCGATATATTGGATACAACCGGCGATTTCCTGGTTTTCCCATTGACACTGCGGCAGATCCAGGGTGACTAACGTCCGGGGATCAATCTTTGGTCCTAGATCCTCTAAAGGCACGCCATTGGTCACATGAGCCCCCACTGGAGCAAAAATATCTCGTCCATGAAACGTCGTACTCGGGTCAGGGGTGCGCCAGTAGTCAGAATTGCTCAGTTCCACCGCTGCGAGAATGGGGTTTTCTGGACTGAAGACCCCAGAGAACAACCCGTTATCAGGTCCCACCAAGATGGCGTGCGGCAGTTGAAGGGCGATCGCCCGCCTTGCACTGCCCACCCCTGGATCCACGACCGCCACATGAACCGTCCCCTCGGGAAAATAGGGATAAGCATTCATCAGACAAAAACGCGCAGCAGCAATATCCTGGGGGGGAATCTCATGGGTGAGGTCCACAATGGTGACCCCGGGATTGATACAGGCGATGACGCCCTTCATCACGCCGACATAGACATCCTGGGAACCAAAATCAGTTAAAAGAGTAAGCATGGGGGATGGGTCATTGGTCATTAGTCATTGGTCATTGGTTATTGCTCAATTGTCCGGGGAGGATGGGGGAGATGGGGAGGATGGGGGAGATGGGGAGGATGGGGAGGATGGGGGATTTTCGTAGTAACGACTGAAGTCGTTATCTCCCTTTTGTAGTAACGACTTCAGTCGTTTCCCCCGTTTGTAGTAACGACTTCAGTCGTTTCCCCCGTTTGTAGTAACGACTTCAGTCGTTTCCCCCGTTTGTAGTAACGACTTCAGTCGTTTCCCCCGTTTGTAGTAACGACTTCAGTCGTTTCTTTCTGATTGGGAGTGGCGATCGCCTGTTGGGGTTTTTTGAGTCTATGGGTGACTCCATGAGGTTAATGCCCGGAAACGACTGAAGTCGTTACTACAAACACAGAAATTCATTCCGGGTTTCTTTCTAATTGGGGGTGGCGATCGCCTGTGTTGGCCGAGTCTTGGGTGACTCCATGAGGTTAATGCCCGGAAACGACTGAAGTCGTTACTACAAACACAGAAATTCATTCCGGGTTTCTTTCTGATTGGGGGTGGCGATCGCCTGTGTTGGCCGAGTTTAGGGTTACTCTAGGAGGTTAATGCCCGGAAACGACTGAAGTCGTTACTACAAACACAGAAATTCATTCCAGGGTTTCTTTCTGATTGGGGGTGGCGATCGCCTGTGTTGGCCGAGTCTGGGGTTACTCCATGAGGTTAATGCCCGGAAACGACTGAAGTCGTTACTACAAACACAGAAATTCATTCCGGGTTTCTTTCTGATTGGGGGTGGCGATCGCCTGTGTTGGCCGAGTCTTGGGTTACTTCAGGAGATTAATGCCCGGAAACGACTGAAGTCGTTACTACAAACAAAGAAACACAAAAATTTATTCCCAGAACGCTAGTTATAAAAACTTAGCCTTCCCTGGTCCCTGGTCAGGATCGGGAGGAGGAATCCGAGCTAAATCTTAAAATTTTGGTAAATTTTGATACTATTCCTGATTTTAAGTGTTATTTTAGAAGTAAGGGAAAATACACGAATTGAAAACGGAAAAAGTCCACCATGAACAAAATTAGTCATGAAACCTTGAAACAAGCCGCTGCCATGCACCGCGCAACTATCCGCCAGAAGCTACAGTATCGCCTGGAAATGGCCAGACAGAAAGGGGATGAAAACTTGATTCGGATGCTTGAAGCCGAAGCCAGCTATTTCAGCTAATCACCGATTATTAAGGAACCCCTTTGAGAAAACCCCGAATAGAGAACAGATGTAGAGACGCCTCATTTCGCGTCTCTATCATAGTTTAGGGGCCTAGTGACGAGGGTGGGGATTCTGAGCCTGATGAGATATCAGGTGGGCAATATTTTAGGCAGTGGGAGCATCTTCGGGACTTGATCCGAGAAGAAGATGCTCCCTTGTCTGTTTTGGAGAACTCAAGGGGGGTGAGAAACCGGGTTTCTGGCCAAGATTTGTGGCAAATTGCAGCAATCTTGTTGAGAAACCCGGTTTCTGTGCCTGGGGATTGGTTTTGGGGGTGAGAAACCGGGTTTCTGGCCAAGATTTGTGGCAAATTGCAGC
>NZ_JAMXOT010000155.1 GCF_024220515.1 Oscillatoria sp. HE19RPO | reverse complement strand
CCTCCCTTTCATGTCCCTCCCCTTTCATGTCCCTCCCTTTCATGTCCCCCCCCTTTCATGTCCCCCCCCTTTCAAAGGGGGGGTTAGGGGGGGATAAGAGCTAGGGGCGAACCGTACAACTCCCATTTCCAGAAAAAATTCACAAACGGGGCAGGAAAAACGTCTTATTTATAGAGGCGCAATTTTTCCCCCTTTGTTATGCCCGCCCCTGTGAAAAAATCTCTGGCTGGAAAAATTCACAAATGGGGCAGGGAAAACGTCTTATTTATAGAGGCGCGATCGAGCAGGGGTTGCCCTTTATCCTGATGAAATTCAGGACTCCGACAGGTGACGAGGTTTTCTGCTCATCTAGCAGTCTTGTTGTCTTGGCTTTTTAATTAACGAGGAGTAAATGTAATGCAATTTCTGAAACACAAATTAGCAGTCGATGGCAAATACAAAATATTTATTGTTGCCGTAGTAGCGCTTTTTGCTGTCAATCTATGGATGCAGCCAGCTTGGTCGGCTCCTAGTTTCAATGACAGCAATATTCAGAATGATACGAATGACCTGGTAGAAATTTTTATCCAAGGACAACCCGAGGGAATACAAATCCAGAAAAATAAACAAGAGGGCGGCATAAATGGAATACTGGATAGCCTAGAATTCGATTCAAACTGGGCGTGTGACAATCAGGACAACAACACTCAGTTCCAAAACGATCTAGTTACCATAACTCTAAATGAAGGAGCAGGAGCAGTTGAGGCGACATTGACAAGCGAGCAGCATGAAGTTGTTTTAGGATGTCATGCCTGGCAGAACTAAGTTATCCAAATCCATCGGGACGAAATGCGGCACGCCAAATTTCGTCTTCCCTCCCAATCGACTGTTCATTTAATTCTCAAAAAATAGAGGAATCAATCATGCTCGAATCAACGAATCAACCGAACAAAATCCCCATCGACAACGAAGGGGAACCGGAGGCAAAACTTCCCTATTCGCCACCCAAACTGTGCCAGCATGGGAAAATCAATGAAGTAACTTTAGCTACAAGCTCCGGATTGGCTGGTGATAGTGGTATCTCACCGTTTAATCTGGATAGTTCCTTGCATTTATTATGGTATCTACCCCTTGGGGTTTTGGGCGCGTCAATGTTTTGTTAATCGGGGACGTAGGGAAACAATGCCTCTAACTCGAAAAATAAAGATTGACTTCGAGGGATGACCAAATCTATGCGCCAAAGATGACTCTAGTATTTCGCAAAATCATTACATCTTTCTGGCGACAGATTTCGATAATCGTCTTAAGCATATAGACGATATAGACGACGAAAGTTACAAACTACAACTCTCTATAGAGTTGGAACATATAACCGTTCCATAAGGAGGACGTATGAGCTTTTTCTCAGTAATTACGAAGGTTGCCAAAATTGGCGGAGCCATTCTGACGAAGATCGGTGAAATGGAGTCACTTAACAATCCTGAAAATAAACCTCCCAATGTAAAATTTGGGGATGTGACGTGGATATATGACCGGGAAAAGGGTTCCACTCACGCGGCTAACTTCGATAGTGGTGAATCAGTCATTTCTTATTCTTTGACTAGCAATGATGGTGTCCTGAGTACCTTGGTTCAGCCTATAGAGTATGGACAAACTTATGATGCCACTTCCGATCTCAATGAGTTTGGCAACGGAGAAATCAGCATTGTCCCCGGTCAAGAAGACAGCGAAGCTTTGGGAAACCCTCCCACCCGTAAACTTCTATCTTACGTTGGTACGTTGTTTATTGGAAAAGTTGCTTTAACTCGCAGTATTTCCTTTGAAAAGACCGACAAGGGTTTTAAGATAGACAGCCCGTTTCAGTTTGATGAAGTTTCCGTAACCTACAAGGACAAAGAAGGCAACGACTTTACGCTGAATGGTAAAGTCAATCAGAAAACAAGCGATAGCAATGACAATAGTTGTGTCGCTGAAATTCCTTTTCCGAATGGCAGTAGCCATGAACTCCCTTTGAGTAACTTGAGTATCAGTATTACCATGCCCACTCCGGCTTTCATGGAAATGACTCGCGAAAACCGCTTGCGGCTTAAAAGTGTAGAGGAAGTCCCCCTCCTCCAAAGCTTTTTACCTTCCAATTCATCGAACTAATCGAAGAGAGCGGTAGGGTGTGTTAGGCGCTGTTCAATTATTTGACATTAACCTAAATGTTAAAATTCAGCGCCGTAACGCACCTAGCAACTTAAGTCTAAGGTGGGCAAAATTATTTTATTCCGAATAATTCTGGCTTCGGATATCATTTGCCCACCCTACTAATGATGAACTATATTTGAACCGAAAGCGATCCTCTGTCCCCCCCCCCGGACAACTTGCGGATTTATTCCTCTGTCTCCCCCCTTTCAAAGGGGGGTTAGGGGGGGATTACCAATGTCTCCCCCCTTTCAAAGGGGGGTTAGGGGGGGATTACCAAAGGGGGGGATAAAAAAGGGGGTTAGGGGGGATAAGGGGCCGGGGGGATCGAAACCACAGAGACACAGAGGACACAAAGAGAGATTCTGTCGGTCGAGAATGTCCTAACTATCTATTGCAGTGCAATAGTAAAATTATTTAATAATTTAAAGCAAATTTTAATTCAATCTTGAACCAAATGTTTTTCTATCAAATTTACGGCATTACCCTAAGCAGCAACCGGCAACTGCCCGGTTTAATGGCCATTTCACCCGCCCCAACAGATATCGAATTTGAATTAACAGAAACCGGCCCGGTTGTATCGCCCCAACCTGCCACTGGCTGGCAAATAAACAGGGAGCAAAAACCCGACGGCACTTACGAACTTTCCTATAGCGGCAACGGAATGGTCGAGTTCCAAATTTCCCCCTCGCGCCAAAAAATTTCCGCCCGAACCAACTTGCCATTACCAGAAGTCACCGCTATTTTACTCGGTGCAGTATTGGGTTCTGCGTTGCGCTTGCGGGGGACAGTTTGCCTGCATTCCAGTGCGATCGCCGTGGGAACCCCTGGCTCCCCCCGGACAACAAAAAATTATGACCCTGGCTCCCCCCTTTCAAAGGGGGGCGGGGGGGGGATAAAGGGGGGCGGGGGGGGGATAAAAAAAAGGGGAGGAAACCAGGCGATCGCCTTAATCGGCGCCAAAGGGGCGGGAAAATCTACCACTGCCGCCGCTTTTGCCAAACGCGGATACCCAATTCTGGCCGACGATGTAGCAGTCCTCACCCAGAAAGACAACTCGTTTCTCGTCCACCCCGGATATCCCCGTCTGCGCTTGTGGCCGAATGCCGTTAACGCCGTCTACGGGTCAGAAGTCGGTTTATCCAGAGTGATGAGGCAAATCGATAAACGCTATGTGGAGTTGAATGCCGAGAATGCCGTCCAGTGGCGGTTTCAGGCGCAACCGGCAAATCTTGCCGCTATTTATTTCTTAGAACCGCGCCAGTTAGAGTTAGCAACTCCGGCGATCGCGCCAATTCCCAGTAAAATTGGTTTAATGATGTTACTCGGGCATCGCTATCCCCACTTTTTAACCTTAGACCGCGATGAACAAGACCGAGAATTTGCCTTTTTGGGAAGTTTGGCCGCTGCGGTTCCTCTGCGAAAAGTCGATCGCCCCGATGAACTGACGAAACTGCCGCAAATTTGCGATGCTATTCTTGACGATCTGAAATGTGTTTGTTGTTAGTTGTTGCTTGTTAGTTATTGGTTCTTTGTCGTCTCGCTCCAATAAGCAATAAACAATAACTAACAACCAACGAGCGGATCTAGAAAAGCAAAATCTACGCCTTGTAGTTGAGCACAAGCCCGATCTCGCTGAAGCGCAACTATAAACCACAATAGAAACCGGGTTTCTGTTTCAGTCAAGTCAAGAGAATTTCGCTAAAAACGAGAGAAACCCGGTTTCTTTTATTTATCTTTGCGGAAAACGACTTCAGTCGTTCTCTTCTGTTCAACGTCCCGACTGAAGCGCCTGCTTGGGGACTGGGGCACAGCATCCAAAGGGGCGTGATGAAAGCTGACGCTTTCATCACGCGGTAACGACTGAAGTCGTTACTACAAACTTTCTCCTCCATCTCCCCCATCTAGTGGGACAACAAGCCGATCGCCTGATTATTCGCCTCGATCGCCTCGGAATAGCGGCCTAGTTTTTGCAAAACTACCCCTTTATTAATCCAAGCATCGCGAAAGTCGGGTTTAATTTCTAAGACTTTATCCCAACTGGTTAATGCCTCTTCTAACTGATTTAAACTCGATAGAGCAATCCCGCGATAAAACCAAAATTGCACATCATTGGAGTTGAGGGCGATCGCCTGCTCTAAACTGGTTAATGCCTCTTCCCATTGGCCTAAATTAATCCCCAAGGCTAACCCTTTATTATACCAAACTTCCGGATTGTCAGCCTTTAATTCTAAAGACTTATTCCAACTGATTAATGCCTCATCAATGCGTTCTAAATCGTAAAGGGCATCCCCGCGCGCACCCCAAGAAAACCCATCATCTGGGCGAAGTTCAATGGCGCGATCGTAAGCCGATAGAGCATCTTCAGCTTGTTCTAAATTAAACAAGGCATTGCCTCGATTCATCCAAGCGCCAGCATGAGTGGGTTCGAGTTCAATCACGCGATTAAAGGCATTCAATGCGGCGCGATCGTCCCTTGCTTCCAGCCGTTCCACCCCTCGGGTAAACCATCCGTTCACATCCAAAGGTTCATCCAGGGGTTGAATCCCCAGAGGGGTTTCTGGCTCTTGAATCGTCCCCAACTCATCCAGACTCACGGCTAATGGGGGAGCCGTTTCTAAGGGAGCTGATTCTGCTCCTAACTCCGGTGTGGCTTTCTCAGAACTCTCTACCGGATGAGATATGTCTGAGAGATGCAACTGCGTTGACGCCGTTGGAGTTTCTGTCGATTCAGCATTCTGTGGCAGTTCCTGATGTTGAGTGGGTGTGGGGGTGTGAACGTCTGAGGGTGCTTCTTTTGCCAATAACTGCGTTGCAATTTGACGAGCAGCGGTGCTAACTTCCCCATATCCAAGTTCCCCGAAGCGCTGCAATCGGCTTGCCAATTCGTGATTATTGGCGGGAGAAGCCAGTAAACGGCCCCCAAATTGCCGTAACCAAGCACTCCAACGCTCATCAGTCACGCGATCGCGAAACGCTTCAAAAAATCGCCGCACCTTAACTTGCTGCCAACCTTTATGAATGCCATCGAGCAACTGGAGAAAATAATGCTCTAATTCGGAATCACTTAGGGGGTGAATGTCTCGTCTCGGTTCCAACTCAGACTTCTGGGATGAACTGTTGAATCCGCCCACAATCGCCCGAAAGAACCTAACTAATTGTTGCCAAATCCGCCCAATCATGTGCCACCTCTGTGATCGAATGCGATCGCCATTTCACTCCTTTTTTATTGCGGCGTCTGCTGGAGTTCCGGTCGTTCTTCCGCGATGATCGCCCCTTCTACCGGGCAAACTTGGACACAGATGCCGCAGTCAATACAAGTGGCAAAATCAATCCAATACCAATCGGTCCCCTTAACATTTTTCCCCGGACCCTCATGAATACAGGCAACGGGACAGGCATCGACACAATCAGCGACGCCTTCGCAGGTGTTGGTTACTATGGTATGTGGCACGGCGTTCCCTCTCTTACAGCTTAATTTCGAGTCCAGATAGACACTGAGCTCTCAATCTTGAATTTTAATCGAAAACGGGACGGCATGAGCAAAAACCCGCACCCTCAAGGGTGGGGCTACAGGAACAAAGCCTGCCTGCGCAGGCTACAAGGGAAAACCGACTGTTACCAACCGGATTGGGTATAATACGGAATCCGGTTGGTCAAAGTAGGTTTTCGCTTTTAGCCCGCGCAGGCACCGCTTCGTCCGCAAGTGCCCCAGGCTTAAGCCTGCGGGTTTTCACAGACCTTTAACAACCGGATTGGGTATAACACTAGGAAGCAACCACTTCACAGGGGAGGACTACGGTAAAACGGGACCCGCACAGGGGTTCGCTTTCTACGGAGATTTCCCCCCCCATCATTTGACAGAAGCGTTGACTAATGGCGAGTCCCAATCCGGTGCCCCCATACTCCCTTGTGGTCGAGGCATCCCCTTGCATGAAGGGTTTGAACAGATGCTGCCGTTGTTCGGGGGTAATGCCGATGCCGGTATCGGCGATCGCAAACTGAATCCAAGCGGAGGATGTTCCGGTAGAGGGAATTGCCACTTTTGTGGGGCAAAAGAGGCTCACAGTCAGGATGATTTGACCGCTTTTAGTAAATTTGGCGGCATTGCTGAGAAGATTAAGCAGAATTTGACGAACTTTCGTCAGGTCAGCATACATCATTCCCAAGTTGCGATCGCACTCCAGCGTGAGCGTATTATCATTTCGTTCCACCAGGAGTTGAGCGGTACTCACCACATTTTCAATCAACTCATCAATATTAAAATCCTCCAAATACAAATCCATTTTTCCGGCTTCGATTTTGGAGATATCCAAAATATCATTAATTAACACCAGCAGATGATTTCCTGCGGTGCGAATTTTCTCCAAATCCGGAATCAAATCCGTATAGCCAAAATCATCGGCTTCTTCTTGCAGCATTTCGCTATAGCCAATAATCGCATTCAGGGGTGTTCTTAACTCATGGCTCATATTTGCCAGGAACATACTTTTAGACCGATTGGCCGTTTCCGCAGCATAGGCAGCCTCTTGGAGGGCGAGTTGTGCTTCCTTGCGATCGCTGATATCCATCACCGTGCCAATGCTTCTAATGGCTTGTCCGGTGGCATCGCGAATCACTTCCCCTTGAGCGCTCAACCAGCGCAATTCGCCCGTGTCCAGGCGAATGCGTTGTTCAATTTCAAACCGTTCTGAGGTGGAGGAGAGAATTTGGGCGATCGCCTCCTCAACCCGATTTCTATCATCCGGGTCAATCGCTTGCAAATAGGTCTGATACTTCCCATCAAACGAACCCGGAATGAAACCATAAAGCGCTTCCATTTCATCGGAACCTGATAGTTTATGATTGAGAATATCCCAATCCCAGGTTCCCATGCGAGCCGCAATTAAACATTGGCGGAGTCGGTCTTTGCTGGCTTTCAAGGCAATTTGAACCTGTTCCCGATGAGTCACCTCAACTTGCAGGCGATCGTTGGCTTCTTTTAAAAATGCCGTGCGTTGCGCCACCCGTTGTTCTAATTCATCTTTAGACTGTTGCAGCGCCGTTTCTGCACGCTTGCGTTCAGTAATATCGCGACTAATCCCGATGATCCCGACAATTTCCCCATTGGGATCAAAAAAGGGAGTTTGGATGGTTTCCAGCCAGGTTTTGCTCCCATCAAACTGGTCAAGTTGCTCCTCCATTCGCAACAGTTTGCCTTCCGCCAAAATGCGTCGGTCAATTTCAGCACAAGTTTGGGCAGCCTCTGCCGGAAACAGTTCCCGATCCGTTTTGCCCAGAATTTCGCTTTCCTCGCGGGCCGCAAAGAGTTGAAAGGCTTTATTCACCCGCTGATAGACGCTTTGTCTATTTTTATAAAAAATTAAATCAGGAATCGAATCGATTAAAGACCGGAGTAAAGCCCGTTCTTGTCGCAGGGCTTGTTCTGTTTGCTTGAGGTCGGTGATATCAATTCCCACACAAACTGCTGATTTTCCCTGATTGTATTTTTCAACCCCTACCAGATATTGGCGCAGGTTTCCTTCAATATCTAGGCCAATTTCGGCGGTAGTTTTATGGAGAGAACTTTCAAAAAATTGCTGTAAAAAGTTGGGGAATTCTTTGCGAGTTTGCAGAAATCCCACTGGGTGATTGACAAACTCGGAAGGCGATCGCCCAAAGAGATTCGCCAGATAGCGGTTGACTCCGAGGTAGCGCAAATCTGACCCAATCCAAGAAACACATCCAGGGACCGTATCTAACACCGCTTGCAGGCGATCGAGGGCTTTTTCTAAGTTGAGTCTCGCTTGAGCGCGATCGCTGGCTTCTAACCCCAAGGCGACACAATCAGCTAGGGACGCGGCAAAGTTTTCCTCTTCTACCCGCCATTGGCGAGGAGGGCCAATATGTTCCAGACAGACGACCCCCACCATTTGTCCCCCCACCCGAATCGGTGCATCTAACATGGAGGTAATCCCCAAGGGAATCAGATAACTGGGAGTAAATTCCCGGGTTGTGGGGTCTTCCTGAGCATCATCTGCCGCTACAATTCGTTCCTGTTCAATGGTTTGAAAATACACCGGGTAATCAATGGCGGTGAGTTCGATTCCGGCAGAATGTTTCTGAGGGGACCGTTCGTATAGTTCGATACAGCGAATAGCACTGTGGTCTGGCGTATATAACCAGATACTAGCCCGTTCTACGTTTAAGGTTTGGGTGACCGCAACAGTGATTTGTTCCAGGGAGGCTTGCAAATCCCCCTGATTGAGGCTGGGACTTTTGGCCAACTCGGCGAGGACCCGACTATATTGACGCAGGCGATTCTCCCGTCGCCGCAAGGAGGCTTCAGCGCGTTTTTGTTCGGTAATATTGCTAAAGGTACAGAGGACCTGTTCGACTCGGCCATTGGGGGCGATTTGCGGATTGGCATGAACCAGCAACCATTTATCGCAATCGACCTCCCCGTTACAGTAGAGGAGAGAGTCGGAGATGCCATTGGGATTGGGGGTGAGTGGAGAATGAAGCCCGATGCCGATGATTACTTGAGTGGGGGATTGAGTGGCGATCGCCTCCATCACGGGACATTTCCCCGGTGCAAAGGGGGTGCAGTCTTCTTGTAACAGATGAGGATTGTCATCGAATAAGGGCTTGCCGATGACGGCTGTTTCATCCAGATTCAGGAGGGTCAAGGCAACGGGGTTGGTGACGAGGACCTCGGCTTTAGGTCCAGTCAACACGACCCCGACATCCATCTGAGCAATCAGCTTCAGGAACTGAGTTTCCCAGGAACCCGGGTTGTCCCCGCTGGGGTTGGGGGACCGGAATTGGCGAGCGATCGCCAGGAAGAGTCCTGGAATCACTCGGCTAATCCCGATGCCGATACCGATGCCGATGGTGAGCGAAATCGCAACCCAAATCATGAATTAACTCCTACAGATTGATTCCATTTTGGGGGGTTCCTCCCCCTAGGAACACACCCTGGATTCGTTAGATGCTCTGGTTACTGGTTGGTTATCCGACGATTTCGATTTCGGCGTTCCCATCCCCTTCAATCCAGGCAATTTGGGAAATCCGGCGATCGCGTGCATATTGGCGAACCGCTGACGGACTGGAGTGGGGAGACAGATCCAGTTCTACAGGGAGATACTCCCCATTCTGACGCAGGGTTTGCGCGTGAGCAAAGGCAGCCGCATAAGCACGAGGACTGGTGGGGACCACTAAAGTCTGAGTGGCTGGAGTGGTTGTCGGCAGTTGACCCGTCTGTAGCAGAATTTGATGTAAGTTTTCCAGCTTAAGGGCAAAGCCAATCCCTGGAATCATTTCCCCTTGAGGGTGATAGAGACTTAAGAGGCGATCGTAGCGCCCTCCCTGGCCGAGGGATTGCGGACCGAACTCGGTTTCGCTGACGACTTCAAAGACGATGCCGGTATAGTAATCCATCGGTTGAATCAGACTCAAATCCAGGATCGGGGCGACAGTTGTGGCCCCGTTGCTGGCAGAAGATTCGTCTAACAAGTCAATTAAGGATTTGAGATTTTCCAGGGTTTCCCGTTCCCCGGGTTCCAATTCCAATTGACCCACCCGCTGCAAGACATCTTCGGGACGACCCCGGAGATCTAACAAAAAGAAGGCCCGTTCCTGCTGTTCTGGGGTTAAGGGGAGGGCTTCGAGGGTGAGACGATCGAGCTGGGCGATCGCCTGCCGGACTTTATGTTTCAGGGGGTCGGGGAAAGTCCGCAGTAAGGAGCGAGTTAACCCCGATTCCCCTAAAATCAGCCGCCATTGGTGCAGTCCCAGACTCTGCAAACAGTCCTGCAAGAGCAATAAGATTTCTGCATCCGCCAGCAATCCCCCCACTCCCAGCAGTTCTACCCCGGCTTGATAAAATTCCTGCTGGCTGCCGTGGGAGTTGTTTTTGCCCCGACGAAAGACATTGGCATTGTAATAGAGCCGTTGGGGAAACGTCGTGTCTGCCATGCGGGTGACAGCCGTGCGGGCGATCGAGGCGGTGAGTTCGGGACGAAGGGCCAAGGCGCTATCCTCCTCCCGTTCCTGAAGTTGGATCACCGTTGACTGGGCGATCGCGCCTCCAGCCATCAGGGTATCTAACCGTTCTACCGTTGAGGTAATAATCCGGTGATACCCCCACCCTTCAAATACCGGGCGCAGCCGCTTTTCTATCCAGCGTTTCTGGGTCACGTCAAGGGGCAGTAAATCCCTAGCCCCGGCTGGAGGTTGATGAATCATTTTTTCTTTTTTCCACCCAACAAATTACTGAAGAAAGCCGCGATGGGAGATTTATTATCTTTTTCTTTCGCGGTTTTTTGAATCTGCTTTTGCAGTTGTTTTTGCGCGTCTAAAGCTGATTCTTCTTTCGGATTCAACTTCAGGGCTTGATTAATATGAACTTTAGCCAAAGTAGCCTGATTCTTCTTCAGATACGCTTGGCCCAGCAATCCATGAGCCCGACTATTTTTAGGTTGAATTTTCAACCCTTCTTTTAACTCATTAACTGCCCCATCAAAATCTCCCCCGGCGAGAAAGTTCTCCGCCCGACGGCAATAGTTATCGATTTTTGAGGGAGCGGATGTTTCAGTGTCTGCCGTTGCTTCCCCTGCCACAGGTTTTTGAGTTGGACTCTCTTCGGCTTTCTTTTTCCCAGGAGCTGCTTTAGCCGCTTTTTTATCCGCAGCCGGTTTGCCCACGGTTTCCCCTTTGCTTTCTTTGCGTTGCAGGTAGACTAAATTGAGTTCGCTGATTTCTCCAATTCTCTCCAGGGTTTGACTCAGGGTTTCATAGGCCTGTTTACCCAGTTTGGCGACGGATTCTTGATAGTCCGTTTCCAGATTTGGGGAAGTTAATAACTTTTGAGCGGTTTCGCTCTTGAGCTTAACTTTATCTTTTTCCTGAACCAATCGTTTGCTCATCATTCCCAGCAAAACACCATGTTCAGCCCGACTGCTGTCGTTGGTAAGTTTGCTGTAAGCCGGATTTGCCAATTTTGACAAAAGTTGAGTGGCGAGTTTTTTATCCGCCGGACTTTCGACTTTAGAACTGTCTGGATGAAGTCGCCTTGCTATGAGCATATAGCGTTTGCGGATGGTATTAAAATCCGCATCCAGTGGTACCCCCAAGATGGCATGGTGGTCCTCGAAATCAAATTGAAATAAGCCTTGCTTGATGTTAAAAGACATAGTAATATGCCCATCCCCTGGCTGTAACCTTATCTTTAGTGTACTTCGCCCTTGTCATTGCAGGGCGATCGCTATCACCATTCGGCGTTGATACCTTCGGTGTGCTTTCGGTGTGCTTTCATCCTTTGCCCCCACAACCGGGACAGGGGCGGTCAATTGGGACCGGAAACCCCTCCCGAACGTCCTGACCCCTCAAAAAGGCGATTCGCGAATCGCCTCTACATAATTTAGGGTTGATTTTTCAAATCTGCCTCAATCCTGTTCACCTGAAATTAGGTATTCGCCCACCGTTCTAAGGGTTTAACCTGGAGAAGTTCCTGACTGAGACTCTCGTGCAGTTTCCCATTGGTGGCTAAAATTCGTCCCGATTCGATTTTCCAGGGACTCCCGTCATAGGCGGTGATTTTTCCTCCCGCTTCCGATAAAATCACCACCCCAGCAGCCAAATCCCAGGGAGATAGCCCGCGTTCCCAGTATCCATCCAAACGTCCGCAACTGACGTAACAGAGGTCAATGGAGGCGGATCCGCTACGCCGGACTCCTTGGGTGAGATGAGTCAGGTGACAAAATTCGGCATAGTTATTATCAGGGGTTTCCCGGCGATCGTAGGCAAATCCCGTGACTAATAAGCTGTTTCGCAATTCTGCGGTTTCAGAGACGCGAATCGGTTGCCGATTCCGGGTGGCTCCCAATCCCGTCGCTGCCCGAAATAATTCGTTATGGAAGGGGTCAAAAACGACTCCCACTTGAGGGATGCCATCAATCAACAATCCCACAGAAACGCCAAAGGGGGGATATTGATGGGCAAAATTAGTGGTCCCGTCCAAGGGGTCGATCGCCCACAGATACTGGCTGCTACTATCTCCCAGTTTGCCGCTTTCTTCGGCGAGGATGCCATGTTCGGGAACGTGCCGTCTGAGAACCTCTAAAATGGCTTTCTCCGAGGCTTTATCTGCGGCAGTGACGAGATCCCCGGGTCGTCCTTTTTCTTCGATCGCATTTAAGTTCCCCCAGTAGGATTGAACGATCGCCCCGGCATCGAGGGCCGCTTCGGTGGCAATATCGAGAAAGATTTGGAGTTGTTTGGGGGTATGACTCATGAAAATTTTAAGATTGACAATTGAGCGTTGAGCAGAAGAATTTGAACTCAGGATTTAGGGCCGGTTCTGACGAAAGTCACTGGGATGCACGCGCAAGGGGGTCTGGGAATCCCAAATTCCCTCTCCCATAATTCTGGCCTGTTCTTGCGCCTGAGTAAAGCGGCGATCGTATTTGAGGTTGGGCGATCGCATCTGTGCCAAAACATATCCCCCGGCAATGAGTTCTTCATTGACCAGTTTCCCATCCCGCCAGAGATAAGCCAATTGGCGATCGTATCCGTCTTCTTTCTCTATATCCCATTCTAATAACAGGGTCTGCCCCTCAATCAGCCGTTTGAGTTGCTGCTTTGCCGCATTTCCCCAAGGATTTTGCTGCAAATCCGGTGCCTCAATGCCAATTAACCGGACTCGTTTGACCGCACCTGATGCGCTCAAGTCCCGCACTTCTAAGGTGTTGCCACTGATCACCCGCTCAACCCTGACTTGTACCTGTTCGGAACGAACCGGGACTGAACAACCAACCAGGAACAGCAGTCCGATCCAGGATACCCAGGACTTCCGCAGATGTTGAAAATCCACCCTAAATGTAGAGGCGATTCGCGAATCGCCTCTACATTTAGGGCTGAATGTTAAAGGCTGGGTAAGTTCTTTACTGGACAACGGAAAATTGTCAGAGATCCTGCTTCCCATCTCGTTTAGTCCTCGTCTAAGGGCAGTCCAAACCGGACTTTGCCTTTGCCAAAGTAGCGCCCAAATTGCAGGTAGTACACTTCATCTTCATCTTGGGTTTCTACTTCTAAGTCGGAACGGGGATAGCTGACACAGAGGAGGGCATATCCGCGATCGCGCAAGGCTGGCGAGAGTCCCATTGCCTCCGGTTGATGCAATTCTCCCGAGAGAACGCGCACGGCACAGGTGGTACAAGCCCCATTCCGACAGGAAAACGGCAGGTCAACCCCTTTGTTTTCACAATGTTGGAGGATATAGCGGTCTTCGGGGACTTCAACGGTTTGGCTGCTGCCATTCTGACGATTGTGGATGGTGATGCGATAAGAACGGGTCATGGTGGGGTTCGGTAATAAATGCAGGATTCGACCAAAGGATCTAATGCTTAGGTTACGCTATCTTTGATATCCGGATCTACTGACCCCCCGGCTTGGCGATGGTGACTTTATTTCCCAAACCCTTGCCCCTCGGTCATTTTCGACCCTCGAACCCTGTCTGAATTCCGGGATAAAAAATTTTTTTCCAAAAAGGGTTTGCAAAACCGAATGGGTTCTGCTAGGATATGATTCTTGTGGGTATAAATTTGCATTAAACCCATTGCTCTGGAGAGGTGGCCGAGCGGTTGAAGGCGCAGCACTGGAAATGCTGTTTAGGGGTAACTTTAACGAGGGTTCGAATCCCTCCCTCTCCGTTCTCACAGAACGGACATTGAAAAGAAAAAGAAAACCAGCGATCCGGCGATCGCTGGTTTTCTTTTTTCCCCTGTTGAGAGTTTCTTAACTCCGTTGTATCGCTCTAAGCTCCTTGTTTTGCTGGAGCTGGAGCAACCGGGGCCGGTTTCTTTTGCTTATTCATGTTATCGACACTAATTCCGAGTACCCACAGGGTGACAATCAGCACCCCGAGCCACTCATTGAGCCCGAGTCCTTCCCCAATAAACAGCAAAGCCATTAAACTGGTCAACCCAGGACCCGTTGCCGCTACCACCGAGGCTAAGGGCGCACCAATCATGGGAATGGCAAAGTTATTCAAGGCATAACCAATCAGGGTCGTGGCTGCTAGAGCAATACTGCCAATCCATAACCCGACCCAATTCTCCTCTAACACACTCCAGGTAAAGAAGTTGCCTTGTCCTGAACCAAAGATGACGAAAGGAATCGCCAAAATTAAAATCACGGAAAAGTTAATGACGCTAAACGGTGCCGGATGCAATTTCAGCTTTCTGGCACTCAGTTGGGTCAAAATCACATAACCCGCAAAGGTCAACCCCGAAGCGATCGCCGTCCCAATTCCTAGGCCCAAATTCCCATCCGGTGCGCCTCCAGTCAGCCGCCCAGAAACCGTCAGGAAGCATCCTAGATAAATGGTTACGGTGGCTAAAACAAAGATAAAGCTCGGTCTAGCACCAAACATGATCCATGCCAAAACTGCCGTGACGGGTGGGAAAATAAAGAACAAGGTAATCGCCACCCCAGTTGGAATATTTCCCAGAGCGATATAGATAAAAAACTGGGACATAAACAGAAACAATCCACTGCCAATCACGATCCAGACGGACCCCCGCTTTTCGGGATTGGCCAGTTGTTTGATATCCCGCCAGGTATTGGGATACAAAATTGGGGCCAGAATAAAGCCCATGAGCGGAACCACAAATAGCATCCGCATCCCTAGAATTAACAGGGAATTTCCCGCTCCTGGGGAGAGCACTTGTCCGTCCCACAATCCAAAAAGGGACTGAGGACTGAGAATCGCCCGGGTGATGATGTTCTGGAACGAAATGGTAATCGAGGACAACAAGGCCAGGATTAACCCGGTTAAAAAGACGTTACTTTCTGCCGGAGGGCTGGGGACTGGGGTAGCTGGGGGCGCGGTCCGGGGTTCGGCGATCGCTGCTTTTTCTGCCGCAGCCCGATCGGTTTGAGTCCCGGTCCCTTCCGGGCGATCGCCTCGGTTGGGTGGAGTCCCCACAGGCAGTCCTTGTCTCCGGTTCGAGACAATCTCAGCAGTGGTCTGAACGTTGCCCGCTTCTTCCTGCAACTGCTCGATCAGGCGATCGACCAAGGTTTCTAAAATCACTTCCCCTTGTTGCTGCAAGGAGTGCATTCGCCCCAGTTGCTGGGACAACGAGCTTTGATAGGTGCTCAGTTCCTGTTGCAGATTTTTAAAGGTGGTGTTCAGGGTTGTATCTAACGATGCCAACAATCGATAGGCATTTTCATTCAAGTTTCCCCCCTGCGGCGACGACCTTCCCATATTCGGGTCTAGAGTCGTTAAGGATTGGGATGGGGGCGGTGGAGCCACCATTTCCTTCAACCGCTCGCTCAATTCTTGTTGGAGTTGGGAAGCCATGACTTGCGCCAGTTGCTTTGTCCACTGCTGCTGTTGCATCGGACGTCCCGCTCCCCCCTGCATCTGCCGCGATTGGATTTGCTGCTGTTGATTTTGCAGTTTTTGAATATCAGCAGTCAGGCGGGATTGTTCCGCTTGCAGTCGTGCCATGTCCCGAGCCAACTGAACGACTATATTTTGCTGAATATCTCGAAGCTCCTGGGTCATGGAACTCAGAAGGGTTTCGATTTCTTTCGTGTTACTGCTTGTCGAGTTTTCCGGTTGGTTGTCCAGTTGCCCCATTATTCTGTTACCTCTAGCTTATCGATCGTAAACCAAACTAATCGCTGCTGCTGGCTTGGCACTCGGTGTGTTTTGGCTGATTGGTTGGGTTGAACATTAATTGATTCGCTTGACTCGAATCCTGCATCACAGCCTTGGCTTGACTTAATTCGATGTCCAACTGAAAAATTCCCTTCAGCTTGATATTCTAATCTAAATGAGTAGGCAGACGCACAGGTTTTGGATGATTGTATCGAAGGTGGGTTAAATTTTCCATCAAACGATCCCATTGTGTTAAAAAACTCAACAATTAATTTGTTATAAAAAGAAAATTATTCCGCAATTCTACGGGGGTTGCTTCTAGGGGGCGATCGCCCTAGAGTCTATCAAGCTCTTGAAATGCCGTCATGGAAGAGAGCACTGCCAGTCCCGAAGGATGGGTTTTACCGGGACCGCTTAACCCAGGGATTCTTGACTTTTGTCCCCAGATTTTAGGACCCCAATGCTTGCTGCCCTCGGGCGATCGCCTTATCCCAAAGTGGGTTTTCTCTCCTTTGATGCTGTAGACTTGTCCAGATCCACAACAACCGGATTTTGTCTTACTCCGCAATCAACCGGACGAGGCTAAACAGACCGGCTCCTAAAAGCGCTGCAACTGGAACGGTAATAATCCAGGCTAAAAATACTCCCCGCAGGGTGTCTAGGCGAATAGATTTAGGGTTTTGCACCAATCCAATGCCAATCACACCCCCGACTAAGGAATGAGAGGTGGAAACGGGTAAACCAAACCTAGAAGCGATTAATACCGTAGTCGCTGTGGCGAGTTCTGCACAGAATCCACCACTGGGTTTTAGGGCAATAATCTTTTCGCCCACGGTGGCTATTACTTTTTTACCCCATATTCCCAGCCCTGTCACGATGCCTGCACCCCCCAACAGCAAAATCCACAGGGGAACGCTGAAATCATCCAGGGGAACAGAGCCTGTGCGGCGAATATAGGCGATCGCCGCTAAGGGAGCCACCGCATTCCCCACATCGTTGGATCCGTGGGCAAAGGCCACAAAACAAGCACTCAACACTTGAAACCGCGCCAGTTGCTTTTCAACCGGGGAAGAGTACACCGTCGAATTGATTTCTGAGTCTTGCTCTAAATCGGGCTCTTGGTCCAACTCTTGCTCAGGACTTAGGTCTTTTTTTCCCTCAGACCCTAAATGTAGAGGCGATTCGCGAATCGCCTCTACAGATTGAGCGTTCATGGGTAAGTCCTGTTGCTCCAACTCTGGCCAATTTTCCCCGTTCCCCTGTTTTAAGTTACGCCACTGCACCAGGGTGAGTCCAACTGCCGCCATTCCCCCCACCAACAAGGGTAAATCTTGCGGAGGGAGGACAATCCCAAACTCAGTCCCAATCCAAACATTGAGCGGATGCAGGACCTTGGGAAGCACAATAATTCCAAAGACGCCCAACAGTAGACTACTCAACCAAGGAATCCATTGGTCTAACTGTTGTAAGGGTTCTGGGTGGTCTAAAATCCACCGTTTGACGAAACTATAAACCGTAGCCGCAATCAGGGCGCTAATCGCTGGGGTGAGGAGCCAACTGATGGAAATCAGCCCGATGGTGGACCAATCCACGGCATCGAATCCCACAGCAACGATACTAAATCCGGCGATCGCTCCAATAATCGCATGGGAAGAGGCCACGGGCCACCCCTGAGAGGTCGCAACCTGCAACCAGATTCCACAGGTGACCATCACACAAATCATGCCCGTCAGGAGCAGGTGTGGCGCATGAGCAAACACACTCGGTTCCAGCACGCTGGTGGCTAGGGTTTGGGACACTTCTTGACCGAAAAGAACGGCCCCTGTGAATTCCAATATTCCGGCAATCACCAGGGCCTGTCGTAGGGTCAGGGCTTTGGACCCGACGGAGGTCCCCATCGAGTTCGCAACGTCGTTTGCCCCGAGATTCGCCGCTACATAAAAGGCTAAAAGGGCTAGTAATGCAGTCATGTAATAAGTTGGAAGATTAATTTTGCCCTTGTTAAATGGGTTTAAACCCGAAATATTAACAATTAATTTTGATTCTAGTCCAGGATATAATCAATTGACCATTAATTGATTAGTGATGCCATAAATTTGGGGTTTAATTTGATAGGTTTGGGGTTTTGGCAAAGGGAAATTTGGTCTAATTTCCTATAAAACTGTAAAAAATTAGTAGGGTGGGCACTGCCCACCGTCAGTAAGGTGGGCAGTGCCCACCCTACTAATTCCCTTTTGCTTCATCCCATAAATTGATAAAAGAAACCCGGTTTCTCGCTCACTCAAGGGTAGGGTTCAGAAACCGGGTTTCTGCAATAACTTTTGCTTCATCACCTAAATTGATGAAAGAAACCCGGTTTCTCGCTCACTCAAGGGTTTAGAAACCGGGTTTCTGCAATAACTTTTGTTTTATCCCATAAATTGATAAAAGAAACCCGGTTTCTCGCTCACTCAAGGGTTCAGAAACCGGGTTTCTGCAATAACTTTTGCTTCATCCCATAAATTGATGAAAGAAACCCGGTTTCTCTAGGGATGGGGACTAGAAACTCCTAGACTTCCGCTAAGGCAGGGCCGGTTTCCAAAAATTCTCTGACCAGTTCCAAATAGGTTGGCGCATCTTCTAACATCGGAAAATGGGCCGTATTTGCCATTTGGATAAACTGGACGAACTGCTGATTTAATGAGGCAGCGTATTGTCCCATGTGGGCGGGAATAATTTTATCGTATTCTCCAGCAATTAACAGCACAGGCACTTGCAATTTAGCAAATTCCACCGGCATTACTTCGGTTGCTTTTTTGCTGACGGAGGTAAAAATTGTATTAAGGGCGGCCCCATAGTCGGCCATCAGATAATCTTCTAAAAATGCCCGTCTTGCGGCAGGGGGAATGGGACGATATAAAAATCTGGCCATGAATATTTGATCCATCAAGGGAATTTTTGCCAGCCAAGCAGGTCGATATTTGACCACTTGACCTCCCCAGGTATGGAAAGCGGTGAAGGCTTTTTCGTCGTATTCAAAGACGCCGCTACAGGTGAGGATGGCTTTGATGACGCGATCGCCATAGCGGTTGAGAAACAGAGTCGCCACGGAAGCGCCCATGGAATGAGCATTCAGATAGACCCGTTGCAACCCTAATGCATCTAAAAATAACGCCAAATCATCGGCGTAGGTTTCTAATTCGTAGTCTAAGGCTGGGGGTTTTTGGGGTAGGCGCGATCGCCCAAAGCCACGCATATCGTAAAGTAGACAATCGAAGCGATCGGCTAGGGCAGATGCGGTACTTTCCCAGTACCGAGCCGAACCCGCCCAGCCATGAAGAAACACCAAAACTGGCTTTTCTCCAGTGGGAACTGGGGTGCCGACCCACTCGTAGTAGTGTTCGACCCCGCGAACGTGAATGTAGGGCATCCTGGTAAAGTTATTGATGATGACATGAGCGCATCTGAAGGGTCAAGGGTAAAGTTTGAATGGCCCCATCCGAAAATTCACCATTGTTCATTCTTCACCCCCGCTCTTCAATTTCGCCTAGGGTATTCCAACAAATAAATCCTCCTGGCTTTGATGTGATCGCACCTAACAAGACTCTATTTAGCCCGCGCAGGCGGGCTTCGTCCGTGTAGCCCCACCCTTCAGGATGCGGGGTTTTTGGACATTTTATTTTTTGGAGTTCCCCTAGTGTTAAGCGGATTCTGGTTTCGGTAAGGAGGAGGGATGGACAATCAGTTCCGCTGTTGAGCGCTTCTCGACCATCTCTCGGGTAATGGTGCAGCGAGTGACATCCTTGCGGGATGGCAACTCGTACATCACATCGAGCATTAATTCCTCCACAATCCCGCGCAATGCTCTGGCCCCAGTTTTCCGCCGGTACGCTTCCTGGGCGATCGCCCGAATGGCATCGGGTTTAAACTCCAGATTCACGTTATCCATCCGCAGTAATTTTTGATACTGCTTCACCAGGGCGTTCTTGGGTTCCGTCAAGATTTCCGTGAGGGCATCTTCATCGAGGGGGTCCACCACAGCCAGCACTGGAATCCGACCGATGAATTCAGGAATCATCCCAAATTTCACCAAATCATCCGGCTGTAAATTCTTGAGAATATCTGCGGTGCGTTTTTCCTTCGACTGAGCATCTCCGGGTTGAATAAAGCCCATTGACTTTTTACCCGTGCGCTGTTCAACCACCTTTTCCAGACCCACAAAGGCTCCACCACAGATAAACAGAATATTGCTCGTGTCAATCTGGATGCAATCTTGATAGGGGTGTTTGCGTCCGCCTTGGGGGGGGACATTGGCGACGGTTCCTTCTAGCATCTTGAGCAGAGCTTGTTGAACCCCTTCACCGGAGACATCTCGGGTAATCGATGGGTTTTCACTCTTGCGGGCGATTTTGTCGATTTCATCGATATAGATGATGCCGCGTTGGGCTTCTTCTACGTCAAGATCGGCGACTTGGAGTAATCGCAACAAGATATTTTCCACATCTTCGCCGACATACCCCGCTTCGGTTAAGGTTGTCGCATCGGCAACGGCAAAGGGAACTTCCAAAACATCAGCCAAGGTTTGAGCCAAGAGGGTTTTTCCACAACCCGTAGGGCCAATGAGCAGAATATTCGACTTTTGCAGTTCGACTGGATCCTCAGCCCCAATTTTCCCGCTGGCCTTCGCTTGCGTGTAGCTCAGGCGCTTGTAATGGTTATAAACCGCGACGGAAAGCACTTTTTTGGCTTCATCTTGACCAATAACGTGCTCATCGAGATGTTTTTTGATCTCGCGCGGTTTAGGCATTTGATTCAGCGAGATATTGGCGGCTCTAGTGCGCCGCTTTTGGGGTTGTTCCGTCCGGGGTACGGGTTGAGGTGCTGCGGCATTGGAGTCAAATAGCTCCTCATCTAAAATTTCATTGCACAGGTCCACGCATTCATCGCAAATATAGACTCCCGGACCTGCGATTAATTTGCGTACTTGCTCCTGAGATTTGCCACAAAAGGAACATTTTAGATGGGAGTCGTACTTAGACATAGACGGCCTCTTACTTTTGTGCGGTAACAGCCTCTCCCGATTTCGGAAGACCCTGCTTGGTAATAACCTGGTCAATTAGACCATAAGCTCTGGACTCTTCTGCCGACATAAAGAAATCGCGATCGGTGTCGGCTTCAATTCGCTCTAGGGGTTGTCCGGTATGAAAAGCCAGCATTTCATTTAACTGACGTTTATGATAAAGAATTTCCTTTGCTTGGATCTCAATATCAACCGCTTGTCCCTGAGCACCACCGAGAGGTTGATGAATCATAATCCGGGAAGAAGGAAGTGACATCCGTTTGCCTTTTGCGCCTGCGGTGAGCAAAAATGCTCCCATACTGGCAGCCAAGCCATAACAGATGGTCGCCACATCTGGGCGAATCTGTTGCATGGTATCGTAAATCGCCATTCCTGCGGTGACTGAGCCACCAGGGGAGTTGATATAGAGCTGAATATCCTTTTCAGGGTCTTCTGCATCTAAAAAGAGCATTTGCGCCACGATTAGGTCGGCAACGTTGTCATCAACTGGGGTCCCCAGAAACACGATTCTTTCCCGGAGTAGGCGCGAATAAAGGTCAAACCCGCGTTCCCCCATCCCGGATTGTTCCACCACCATTGGGATCACGTTCTGGCTGGTGGAGGCAATCTCTAGGCTCTTGGAGCCGGAGATTGGATAATAAGGAGTTTGAGATATAAGCATCCGATCTGAGTTCATGCCAGGGTCAGCTTTTCGAGGGAGTAGATATCAAGCAAATTTTTTTTGGTTTTTACGCCATTATAGTGTTTGCTCTGTCTATATTATGCCGCAGCGCACCGAGGACGGGCAGAAATTTCAAGAAAAATGCACAAATTGGATTTTTCTTTAGAATCAAATCACAATTGCTTTGGAGATTTCTGGGGTCCCGGTTCTGGCAAGAGGGCGATCGCGCTGCGGGTCTCGTTGCGGACCCTGGGTCAGATGGGTTTATTCCGGCGAGTCGGTTGCCTCGACTTCCACCACTTCACCGACACTTTCTTCCCCCTGTGCGAGTTCTGCGGCTTCGGCTGCTGCTGCTTCGGCTTCGGCGGTGGCTTTTGCTGCGGCTTCTGCCTCTAGGGTTCCCGCTGGTAATAGCTCAATATTAGCGCGTTCTGCCAGCCAATCAAGGGCTTTTTCCTTGAGCATTTCTGATTCCAGGGCGGAACTCAAGCGATCGCGATCAAAATCCGGTGGCAAGCGGTCCTTAAGTTCTTCAATCCGAGCATTGACTTCCTCTGCGGTGACGGAGAGGGACTCGCGAGCAGCTACTTCTTTTAATGCAAAGGATTTCCGCAAGTTGGCGATCGCCTCGGGTTGAGACTGCTGGCGCAGTGCTGCCACGGTTTCTTTGGTGTACAGCTTTTTGACATCAATCCCATAATTGGCAAGCTGCATCATGGATTGCTGCAAGATATTATCCAGCTCACGATCAATTAAAGTTTCCGGAAGTTCTACTTCCACCACTTTTTCGATCGCCTCTACCAATGCCGCGTGCTTATTCGCTTTGGTTTCGCGATCGGCTTTCTCCTGATACTGCTTCTCCAAAGACTCCCGCAGTTCTGCGATCGTTTGATACTCGCTCACCGCTTGAGCGAAATCATCATCTAATTCCGGCAACTCTTTCTCTTTGAGTTCTTTTACCGTAATCGTAAAAATCGCTTCCTTCCCAGCTAAATCCTCGTTGGGATAATCTTCAGGAAAGGGAACGTTTAACTCTTTCGTTTCCCCAACTTGCAAACCAATAATTCCCTCAACGAAGCCCTTAATAAACCGGCCTTCACTGAGTTCAATTTGAAAGTTTTCGGCCTCTCCTCCCGGCAAGGGTTCAGGTTCCCCACCCTCTTCGTTGATGATTTTGCCGACATAATCGACAATGGCCACATCTTCAGCTTGGGCGGCTCTTTCCTCTACAGGAATTAAGGTCGCTTGCTCTTTGCGACGTTCCTCTAAAAACTGATCAACTTCTGCCGGATCATATTTGATTTCTTCGGCTCTAATGGCCAGTCCGGTGTAATCGCTGAGGGTGACTTCCGGGGGGACATCAACGGAAACTGAAAACACCAGGGATTCGCCCGGTTCGTACTTCGTGACTAATTCATCAAAAGAGGAGATTAACTGAAAATTCCCCAAGGCCGGAATCTCTTCATCCTTGACGACTTTTTCTAGGCAATTTTGAATTAAATCCTCGACTGCTGCGGCTTTGATCCTGGAAGTTCCCATGCGCTGTACCAACACTGAGCGCGGTACTTTTCCTTTCCGAAACCCAGGAATGCTAGCCTGACGGCTAAATTGCTGAATCACCTGTTCGTAGGCTTTCTGAGACATATCGGGGGTCACTTCAATTTCCAGACCAAGTTTGCTGGCGGGAAGCTTTTCCTGGGTAACTTTCATGGGCGTTCTCTTCGACAAATTCTGTTAATTCTCGATTGATTTTTTGGGCGGTTTACCGTCCTGATTCCGTTGAACAGAAGGGATTTCCTCCTGGTCTGATGACTGGACCTCGGCCCCAGGCAGGCCCACTGACAAGGGGGTAAGTCCTGCGGCCATCGCGCTCAGGATCGGGCAACTCGGTCAAGCCCAAGGCTATCTTTGCTGCAACTATAGATCCTAGCCGATCGAGGGCGTCAAGGGCGATCGCCTTGGCATAAAAAACCCTGGGTCTAGGGGCGCTTACCCCTTTCACAACGGGCTATGCCGCTATTTTAGAGAGAATATAAAATTTTACCAAAGAAAGTGCCGGAGTAATTTTTTCGGGCGATCGCCGTTTTCAAGGGTGACCCCCTCTGGCCCCAGACTCCAGGATGCCAGTCCCGTTATATTGAGGGTTCATACGGAATCCCGTTTTTAAAGGTCTATAAACACTAGCGCTGTCAAGGTGTATTGATTTGTAGGGGCGCAAGCATTGCGCCCCTACAAGACCAACGATTTGGGGTCATGGAATTGAGGGCGCAAGCATTGCGCCCCTACAAGAAATAACGATTTTTTGTCATGGAATTGAGAATTGAGGGCGCAAGCATTGCGCCCCTAGAAGAAATAACGATTTTTTGTCATGGAATTGAGCAGGTTGACAGGGCTAGTCTATAAACACCCACACCCTCAAGGGTGGGGCTACACAGACGAAGCCCGCCTGCGCGGGCTGAAGATAAAATTGATTTTTTACAACCGAATTTGGTATCAATTTGATGATCGGCCCTTCCCTGGGTAGAATGATGGAATCCCCTGGGTCGTGAACAACCCGGAGGGACTAGCCCCTGAACCCCCAGGATCCGGCCTGGGTGCGATCGCCAAGAAATCTGAAAAATTTTCAGCCAATCATGAGTATAATAAGATAACCGTTATTTTACTGAAGGCTATTTTTTATTGACTTTCTGTTTCTAATCTGCAATAAATACATTGTTATCCTTAAATAAACTATCCAATCCGTTCAGGATAAAGTAGGGGATTGCTCATAGCCATCAATCCCAAGCCAGACTCTTTAGATACAGAGGTAGAAGTCAATTCCCTGGCAATACCCGGATCCATGCCCTTTTAAAACCATTGTAAGGAAAACACCCGATATCTATTTAAGAGCTATTTGAATCGCATCTATTATTACTCAAGACTCATATCTGAACCTGTGTGGAGGACTGTCATTTGTCGAAATCTTATAAAGTAGCCATTCTCGGCGCAACGGGTGCCGTGGGCACTGAGTTGTTAGAGTTGCTGGACTCTCGCGCCTTTCCGATGTCCGATTTAAAGCTGTTAGCTTCCCCGCGATCGGCAGGCAAAACCTTGACATTCCGAGGGGAAGAAATTCCCGTGGAAGTTGTCGAAGAAAGTTCGTTTAAGAACGTGGATCTGGTCCTGGCTTCAGCCGGTGGCTCCACTTCTAAGGCTTGGGCCTCCAAAGCAGTCGCTGCTGGTGCCGTGGTGGTGGATAACTCCAGTGCCTTTCGCATGGATCCGAATGTCCCCCTGGTGGTTCCAGAAGTGAACCCAGAAGCAGCAGCGCACCATCAAGGCATTATTGCTAATCCTAACTGCACAACCATTTTAATGGCGGTGGCAGTATGGCCCCTGCATCAAGTCCAGCCGGTACAGCGGATTGTGGCAGCCACTTATCAATCTGCCAGTGGGGCCGGTGCAAGGGCGATGGAAGAAATGAAAGACCAGGCGACAGCTATTTTGCAAGGTCAGACGCCGAAAACGGAGATTTTCCCTTATCCTTTGGCGTTTAATTTGTTCCCGCATAATTCGCCCCTGAATGACCAAGGGTATTGCGAGGAAGAAATGAAAATGGTCAATGAGACTCGCAAAATATTTGGGGATCCTGACATTAGAATTAGTCCAACTTGTGTGCGAGTTCCTGTGCTGCGAGCGCATTCGGAGGCATTGAACTTAGAATTTGCCCAGCCTTTTAGCGTATCGAAGGCTCGGGAAATTTTAGCTGCTGCTCCTGGAGTTAAGTTGGTGGAAGACTGGCAGGCGAATTATTTCCCCATGCCGATGGAAGCGACGGGTCGCGATGAAGTGTTGGTGGGTCGGATTCGGCAGGATATTTCTGCACCGAATGGGTTAGAACTATGGCTGAGTGGCGATCAAATTCGCAAGGGGGCCGCGTTAAATGCGGTACAAATTGCTGAATTGTTGGTGACTCGAAATTGGGTTCGACCGGCAGCGGCTGTCTCTGCTTAGAATGCCGGGGGGAATGTCATCGGCAAGCTGACTCGGAGTCAAGGTGCGAGGTTAGCACTGAGTTTGTAGTCCAGGAGGGGGGCGATCGCCCTTTGGAGTTCCTTTCTGTAGGGTCGAAAATGATGCTCAGTCTTTACCCCTTGGTGAGTCTGGGCGTTTAACGGTTCCTCTGAAACGGCGATCGCCTCGCCGGACTTGCTCGATCCAGTCTGCACCGATGGCAAGATGCAATGCAGATGGAACAGCATCAAGCATGACAGATGGGGGATAGCGTTCCATTTGTTAGAGTTTACAGTTTGACCTAGGGTCCGAGTTTGACGAGTTGGGGGAAAGACTCCTCCAAACAGCGCGATCGCAACCCGATTGATCAACAAGCTAAATACACAACTGATAAAACATAAGGAGAGCGTGGTGAATTTCGGACGAGTTGTCACCGCAATGATTACACCGTTTAATGCAGACGGTAGCGTGAACTATGGTGTTACAGAAAAGCTGGCCGCTCATTTAGTCGAACATGGGACTGATGCGGTACTCGTTTGTGGCACAACGGGAGAATCACCAACCCTAACCTGGGATGAAGAGTATGAATTATTCCAGGTGGTGAAAAAGGCCGTCGGTAGCCGAGGGAAAGTGATTGCTGGCACCGGATCGAATTCTACCCGGGAGGCGATCGCAGCCACGCAAAAAGCTGCTAAGATAGGATTAGATGGCTCGCTGCAAGTTGTTCCCTATTACAACAAACCCCCACAAGAAGGGTTATATCGGCACTTTAAGGCGATCGCGCAAAGCTGCCCGGATTTCCCAATCATGCTCTATAACATTCCTGGGCGGACGGGTCAAAACCTGCTTCCAGAAACCGTCGCACGTCTAGCTGAGATTCCAAACATCACAGCGATTAAAGAAGCCAGTGGCAATTTAGACCAAGCCAGCTTGGTCAGAAGCCTGACTCCACCAGACTTTCAAATTTACTCTGGGGATGATTCTTTAACCTTACCCCTGCTGTCGATCGGGGCTGCTGGAGTGGTCAGCGTGGCCTCCCATCTGGTCGGAGAAACCCTCCAATCCATGATTCAAGCATACGAAACTGGGAAAAACCAAGAAGCAACCCAGCTTCACCTCAAGCTTTTACCCTTATTCAAAGCCCTATTTACCACCACCAATCCCATTCCCCTCAAGTGTGCTTTAGCCCTGCAAGGGTGGGACGTGGGATCGACTCGTCCCCCGCTGTGCGAAGCATCGGATGAAGTCAAAAAAGCCTTAGAGGTCGTGATGCAGCAGCTAAATTTGCTGTAACTCTAGCCAAAAGAAACGCCGTTGCGCGAGTGGGCATCGGTTATAAATTCTCATCTTTAGTTTCATCACAACCCGACAAACTCTCGATAACCAATCAACCATAAAAGAGAACACAGAAAAATGACTAACAGCCCAATTACACTAGCCAAAGAAAAGAAAACCGTGAGTAAAAATGGATCCAACTCTAATGGATCCAATAGCTCCGCACCCACCCTAAAAATTATTCCGTTGGGTGGATTGCATGAAATCGGCAAAAATACTTGCGTCTTTGAATTTGAGGACGAAATTATCCTCGTCGATGCCGGTTTAGCGTTTCCCACCGATGGGATGCATGGGGTGAACATCGTCCTCCCCGACATGACCTACCTCCGAGAAAATCGCGATAAAATCAAAGGCATGGTGGTCACCCACGGTCACGAGGACCACATTGGCGGGATTGCCTTTCATTTAAAACAGTTTGATATTCCGGTGATTTATGGTCCCCGCTTGGCAATGAGCTTGCTAGAAGGCAAGTTAGAAGAAGCTGGAGTCAGCGATCGCACCGAACTCAGAACCGTTTCCCCTCGGGATGTGGTCCGCTTTGGTAAACATTTTGTCGTCGAATATATTCGCAATACCCACTCGATGGCGGATAGCTTCACTGTGGCGATTCATACCCCCGTCGGCATCGTCATCCACACCGGCGACTTCAAAATCGACCATACCCCCGTTGATGGCGAACATTTTGACTTGCAACGACTGGCGGAATATGGAGAGAAAGGGATACTCTGCCTGATTAGTGATTCCACCAATGCTGAAGTTCCTGGCTATACTCCATCGGAGCGATCGGTATATCCCAATCTCGATCGCGTCTTTTCTCAGGCAGAGGGTCGCATCTTAGTCACCACCTTTGCCTCCTCGGTCCATCGACTGAATATTATTCTGGACTTGGCGAAGAAACAAGGTCGCACCGTTGCAGTCGTCGGGCGATCGATGCTGAATGTCATCGCCCACGCCCGCAACTTGGGATATATTAAGTGCGAAGACAGTTTGTTCCAACCCTTGCACGCCATTCGCTCCATACCGGATAACAAGATACTGATTTTGACCACCGGCTCTCAAGGTGAGCCGATGTCTGCTCTCACAAGGATTGCCAACGGTGAACACCGGAAAATCAAAATCCGCAAGGGAGATACCGTTGTATTCTCAGCGAACCCAATTCCCGGCAATACGATCGCCGTGGTGAATACCATCGACAAACTGATGATACAAGGTGCAAACGTCATCTACGGACGCAATCAAGGAATTCACGTCTCGGGTCACGGTTGCCAAGAAGAGCATAAGTTAATGCTGGCCCTGACTCGTCCGAAGTTCTTCCTCCCGTTCCACGGCGAACATCGGATGCTGGTACAACACGCGAAAATTGCCCAAAGTGTGGGTATTCCCGCCGAAAATATGGTGATTATCAATAATGGCGATATGGTCGGGTTGACGAAGGAGAGTATCGGCGTCATCGGCCAAGTACCGTCTGGGATTGAACTGGTGGATGCCTCTCGTTCCGGCGTGGTCAAAGATGAAGTGCTCAAAGAACGGCAACAGTTGGCAGCGGATGGAGTGGTTACCATTGCAGCGGCGATCGGTTGGGATGGTAAACTAGCGGCGGACACAGCGACTCACTTGCGCGGGGTGGTGTCATCCATTGATCCGAATCTGCTGAAAAAATGGATTGGTCAAACGATTGAGGGGGTTCTGAGCGATCGCTGGTCTGAGTTCTCTCGCACCCTGGAAGATGGTACTCCGGAAGTTGACTGGACTGGACTGCAAAATCAGCTTGAGCGAGATATCCAGCGGATGTTACGCCGGGAACTGCAAAGTAATCCGTTGCTGGTGTTCTTGATGCAAAACCCCCAAGAACCGCCGACGGTACAAGAACAACCGGCTACCACTGGACGCCGACGCACGCGATCGACTGCGAAAGTCGCCTCTTAGAAACAGCCCCCAGGCTCAAGCCTGGGGCTATACGAACAAAGCCCGCCTGCGCGGGCTAATTTTTTGCCAACCAGGCCCCCAGGCTCAAGCCTGGGGCTATACGGACGAAGCCCGCCTGCGCGGGCTGATTTTTGGGACAGGAGTTACGCAGATTTTGAAAACCCACCCTCCCTGTAGAGGCGATTCGAGAATCGCCAGAAACCCACATCTCATCCCCCCTCCCATCCCCATGTAGAGGCGATTCGAGAATCGCCAGAAACCCACATCTCATCCCCCCTCCCATCCCCATGTAGAGGCGATTCGAGAATCGCC
>NZ_JAMXOT010000473.1 GCF_024220515.1 Oscillatoria sp. HE19RPO | reverse complement strand
CAACAAATAAATCATCCTTGCTTTGATGCGATCGCACCTAACAAGGCTCTTTTAGCCCGCGCAGGCACCGCTTTGTCCTGTGAGCCTCCAGGCTTGAGCCTGCGGGTTTTTTGAAGGTTTTATTTTTTGGAGTTCCCTTAGAAGCGAAATCCGGTTGTTCATCCCGTGGCGATCGCCCCCACCATTCAAGGCATCTTTTGAGGGGATCGCGCACAAAACCTTGTAAAAAGGATAAAGAACGCTTGAAGAATTTGTGGTGATGCTGGATTTACTCAGTTCCGGTTTGCTTTCGGTGTGGTTGGATATGATGGGGCTAAAACTCCCTCGGGAAAATGCGGTGGAGTTAGTCTTAGGACCCGCAATTCCTGGCTATGTTCTGGCTGAGATTGCCGATCCACCCACCGAACAACAGGTACAGCAATACTTGCAGGGATTGGTCTCTAAGGGCCTCTCGGCTGAAGGTCAAGGGGTCTGGGTGCAATCGAGTCATCAACTGTTGGCGAATCACCAGGGGACAGTTCCCCTCCCTGCCGCTTCAATTACGAAAGTCGCCACCTCTTTAGCTGCTTTGTTAACCTGGGACATCGATCATCAATTTGAAATCCTGATTGGGACCACCGGGAAAATTGTCGATGGGGTCTTACAAGGGGATTTGATTGTCACGGGAGGAGATGACCCCTTTTTCATTTGGGAAGAGGCGATCGTTTTGGGGAATACCCTCAATCAAATGGGCATTCGTCAGGTGACGGGTAATTTAATGATTACGGGCAATTTCTCGATGAATTTTTACGAGAATCCCGAGGTGAGTGCGCAAATGTTGCGAGAGGCACTCGATGAGCGTCTGTGGACCCATGAGGCGGCCCATGCCTATTGGCAAATGGCACCGGGGACTCGGAAACCCCAGGTGGCGATCGCCGGACAAATTGCGATCGCCTCCCAACCCATTCCCAACCAAACCCTCTTAATCCGCCATCGGTCCTTGCCCTTGCGTGAACTGTTGCAACAAATGAACATTTACAGCAACAACGTCATGGCCCAAATGTTAGCCGATGCCTTGGGCGGGGTCAACCAAGTTCGTCAACTCTCCTCGGAAGCTGCCGGAGTTCCCCTATCAGAAATTCAACTGATTAATGGTTCAGGTTTAGGACAAGAAAACCAAATTTCTCCTCGGGCCGCTTGTGGAATGTTTATGGCAATTCAACAACGTTTACAACCCAAAAACCTCAGTTTAAGTGACATCTTTCCCGTCGCGGGTCGGGATGGCGGCACTATGGACTACCGACAGATTCCCGGTGGTGCAGTAGTCAAAACTGGCAGCTTATGGGATGTCAGCGCCCTCGCCGGAATTCTCCCCACCCAAGATAAAGGGTGGATTTGTTTTGCTATTCTCAACCGAGGCAATTATTTAGACGGATTTCGGCAAGAACAGGATAAACTCTTACACCAATTCTTGCAGACCTGGCATACCACCTTGATGCCCCCATCGCAAATCCACAACCTGTTTACCGGCTATTCCAGCCAAGGTCATGTAGATGCCGTGAAACGCAATGAAATTCTGTTTGAGTATGGAGGATAAACGGTTATAAAATCACACCAATTCAGGGAATTTTAAAATGATTAGCTTCCTCGAATTCAGGTTTGTTTTACCCAACCCAACCCAATCTCTGTAGAGGCGATTCGAGAATCGCCCGACAAATACTTAGGGAATTGCAAAATATAAATCCTCCAACCGTTTAACTGAAAGGAAGGTATCTGTAGGGGCGCAATGCGCAGGCCCTCCGGAGGGCCTGCGCATTGC
>NZ_JAMXOT010000154.1 GCF_024220515.1 Oscillatoria sp. HE19RPO | reverse complement strand
ACTCCGGAACCGGATTCCATCATCGGAACCAACGAGGCTGATTTTATCCAAGGATTAGGTAGTAACGACCAAATCTTTGGTTTGGATGGTAATGATATTCTCCACGGCAACCAAGGTGATGATTTCATTGATGCTGGTGCTGGGGATGACTTGGTGCATGGTGGACAAGGAAATGATTATATTGTTGCTAATTCAGGTAATAATGAAATCTATGGGGATTTAGGGGAAGATACCCTAGTTGGAGGACCCGGAAATGATTTCTTGAATGGGAATCAAGGAAATGATGTCCTATTTGCTGTAGCCGGAAATAATACCCTCCACGGTGGACAAGGAGATGATACCCTAGTCGGGGGTACCGGGACTGATGTGCTATTTGGCGATTTAGGGAATGATTTAATTTATGCTGGGTCCGGGAATAATTTCCTCTATGGAAATCAAGGGAATGATACCTTGACGGGTGGAGATGGAGATGATGTGATTTATGGCGGTAAAGATGATGATTTGTTGATAGGAGGGGCTGGAAATGACTGGCTATCTGGGGATTTAGGAAATGATATCCTCATCGGTGGGGCCGGACAAGACCGCTTTGTGATTCGCCCAGATACCGGAGTTGATGTCATTGTGGACTTTACCGATGGAGAGGATTTAATCGGGTTAGCCGAAGGGTTAACCTATAATGATCTAACTCTCACCCAAGGGAATAATGGCGCGGTGATTTCAGTGGGAAATGAGGTCCTAGCGATCCTGAATGGTGTGAATATAGCGGTCCTTGACCAGCAGGATTTCTTTGCAGTTGTTTAGGTTGGTTCTTGAATGACCTGTGAACCCTGAGAAAGATAACAACTGCTAGTCCGGGGTACTATACGAGGTTAGAAACCGGGTTTCTTAACCACAATGTTGTGGCAACGCAACAGATTAAGTTAAGAAACCCGGTTTCTGGTCCTAGTTTATCTAATACTGTACCGGCGCTCTAGGTACGGTTCTGAACGAACCCAAAAAACCTTGCCAAATCGTCGATGGCATGGATAAACTCAGAATTTGTAAAATCCCCATAACTAAGGCAATAAGAATGACAAATCGTTCCAATGCTTCTATTTTATTTTGAACCCTGATTACGAACCATTCAAAGGCCGCCTCACGGCTGAATGCGGGCCGTAGATTTTGGAGGATTTGTTCAAGTTGCTCTTTTGGGTGCATAATGATAATGCTGGTTAGCTTAAAATACTAGCCCTGTATGACTTATGGACTGGTTTTATGCTGGTCCATTTTTTTAAAGCCATTGAGCGATCCCTCGGGGTTATACAGAACTTTTCGCTGTCCAGTTTGCTTACCAACTCCATTTACTGCTCCATCAGGTCAGAATTATGACAACGACTAAAAAACAGAAGGAAACCACACCGGAAATTAACCTAAAAGATCAGCAATACTACTTCAACCGAGAATTAAGTTGGGTTGAATTTAATTACCGAGTTTTACAGGAAGCCTTTGATCCGCGAACTCCGTTGTTAGAACGGCTGAAATTTTTAGCGATTTTCAGTGCTAATTTAGATGAATATTTCATGGTGCGGATTGCTGGACTGAAACAGCAGGTTGAAGCAGGAGTATCCTCCCTGACTCCTGATGGACGCACCCCACAACAACAATTGGATGAAGTCGGCGATCGCCTGCATCCAATGGTGGCCGAACAACATCGGCATTTTGAGAAACTCCTGCGTCCCCAACTGAGCGCTTATGGCATCCAGATCCTCGATTATATGGATCTCAACCAGGAACAGCGCACCTATCTGCAACAGTATTTTGAAGAAGAAATTTTCCCCGTTCTCACCCCCTTAGCGGTCGATCCGGGACATCCCTTTCCCTACATTTCTAACCGCAGTCTGAATCTAGCTGTGGTCATCAAAGACCCCGAAACCGAGGAAGAATTTTTTGCCCGGGTGAAAGTCCCCAAAGTGTTACCTCGATTTGTTCCGATTCCCGAAGCGCCCCGAAACGCCAGTAACAGTCACGGGGAAGGACAGAGAAAAAGCTGGACATTCACCCCTTTAGAACAGGTAATCGCCCATAATTTAGAGTTTCTATTTCCCGGGATGAATATTTTGGAATATCATCCATTTCGCGTGACTCGTAACGCGGATATTGCCCTAGAAGAAGACGAAGCGGATGATTTACTTCTGGCGATCGAACAAGAAATTCGCAAGCGACGATTTGGCGGTTCCGTGGTGCGAATGGAAGTCCAATCAGATATCCCTTCATCCATCCGGGAAATGCTGCGGGGGGAATTGGGGTTAGTTCATCATGAAGTCTATGAAGTCGAGGGATTGCTGGGGTTAGTAGACTTAATGGGATTGATGGATTTACCCTTTCCGGACCTGAAATATCCGGTATGGAATCCCGTCACTCCTGCCGCCTTCCGTCGCCTGGGAGAACTGCCTTCGGAACCGAATTTGGAGGATATGGAAGAGACAGAGGACCTCTTTGCTTTGATCCGATCGCGGGATTTGCTCATCCATCATCCCTATCATTCCTTTAGCGCAACAGTCCAGCGATTTATTACCCAGGCAGCATACGATCCGGCGGTATTAGCCATTAAAATGACCCTCTACCGGACCTCTGGAGATTCGCCCATTGTGAATGCCTTAATTGCAGCAGCAGAAAATGGCAAACAGGTGGCGGCATTGGTGGAGTTAAAAGCTCGCTTTGATGAGGAAAATAATATTTCTTGGGCGCGGAAGTTAGAGAAAGTGGGCGTTCATGTGGTGTATGGGTTGGTCGGACTTAAAACCCATACTAAAGTGGGGATGGTGGTGCGTCGGGAAGCCGATGGCATTCGGCGCTATGCACATATTGGGACGGGGAATTATAATCCGAAGACGGCGCGACTTTATACGGATTTGGGGTTAATTACCTGCCGGGATGATATCGGGGCGGATTTAACGGATTTGTTTAATTATTTGACCGGGTATTCCCGACAGCGTTCCTATCGCAGTTTGTTAGTTGCGCCGGTGAACATGAGAGAACGAATGACGGCGTTAGTGCAGCGAGAAATTGACAATGCCAAGCAGGGAAAACCGGGGCGAATTGTGTTGAAAATGAATGCCTTGGTAGACCCGAAAATGATTGTCAAGCTCTATGAAGCCTCAAGGGCGGGGGTGCAAATAGATTTAATTGTGCGGGGGATTTGTTGTTTGCGTCCGGGGGTGGCAAATGTCAGTGAAAATATCCGGGTGTTGAGTATTGTGGGGCGGTTTTTAGAGCATTCCCGGATTTTTTATTTTTATAATGATGGTGCAGAAGAGGTGTACATGGGGAGTGCGGATTGGATGCCTCGGAACCTGAATCGCCGGGTGGAGGCGACGACTCCGGTACAAGACCCGGATTTGGCAAAAGACCTCCAGGAAATTTTGGGGATTATGTTAGCAGATAATCGCCAAGCGTGGGAGTTACAGCCCGATGGGAGTTATCTGCAACGGCGGGGAAAGAATGAGGCGATCGCCCAAAGTTCTCAGAATATTTTGATGGAAATGGCCCTGCAACAAGGGTGAGGGTGAGGAAATTCCGGTCCAGGAGAGCAAAAATTGCGCCCCTGGACCGCTGGACCGCAGGGGTTAGGGGCGGTTGGGGTTGAAACCGGGTTTAGGCGATCGGGCGATCGCTAAAGGTGCGGTTGAATTCATCTAGCAAATCGTCGAGTTCTTCGATCGCCTGATTGACATCAATTCTGAGGGTTCCTAAGTTGGGTTGTTCCAATAGACGCACGAGGGTTTCTCGTTTGTCTGCGATCGCGCTGACCCGTTCTCTAAGTTTTTGTTCGTCCATTTCTGCCTTCCCTTTGTTTTTGCTAGTCTGACTGTAAACAGTTTTGTTGATGCCGATCGCGGTGAGATCCGGCAGCTTGCTCTATTATAAAATCAGCCATTTGTCAAGCTGAATCGATCAGCCGAGGGCGGAGGTATCCGATGGGGAAGACCCACCGGGTTTTTTGACCCTAGCCGACGCGCTTTTTACCCCATCAGCGGCCCGAAATCCAGTCTGTAGTCTGAATGATGGAAAACCAGACTGATGCCCTAGATCCTTGATCCCCTCATCAAGGGAGGCGATCGCAGTTTTTCCCTCTTAGGGTGTTCCAACAAATAAATCCTCCAAATCCCGATGGTTAAGCACCTAACTGTATGACGCCGCGCAGGCGGGCTTTGTCCGTGTAGCCCCAGGCTTAAGCCTGCGGGTTTTTTGGGTATTTTATTTTTTGGAGTTC
>NZ_JAMXOT010000153.1 GCF_024220515.1 Oscillatoria sp. HE19RPO | reverse complement strand
CGAATCGCCCCTACATGGGGTTTTGGTTAAAATAGGTTTGTTTTTTCTGGCGATTCTCGAATCGCCCCTACATGGGGTTTCGGTTAAAATAGGTTTGTTTTTTCTGGCGATTCTCGAATCGCCCCTACATGGGGTTTTGGATAAAATAGGTTTGTTTTTTCTGGCGATTCTCGAATCGCCCCTACATGGGGTTTTGGATAAAATAGGTTTGTTTTTTCTGGCGATTCTCGAATCGCCCCTACATGGGGTTTTGGGGTGGATGGACTGGCGATTCTCGAATCGCCCCTACATGGGGTTTTGGGGTTTTGGGGTGGATGGACTGGCGATTCTCGAATCGCCCCTACATGGGGTTTTGGGGTGGATGGACTGGCGATTCTCGAATCGCCCCTACCTTGCCAAGGGGAGGGGACCCGAGGTGGAGAAGACGTTTTAACATTTTATGCAAGTTAATTTAATATAATTTAGAGATGAAATTCAGAGGGAAATGATGAAGTTTCAAGATAAAGATTGGCGCATCAGTTATTCCAGCAATGAAAACAACCCGATCGCAGATTTTTATATCCCCGCTTTGGAATGCGCGACTCAGTACGATCGCAAGTCGGGTTTTTTTAATAGCGCAATTCTCAGCAAGGTGGCGCGGGGATTGGGGGCGATGTTGCAAAATCAGGGACGGATTCGCTTGATTATGGGGTGTCAATTTAGTCCCGAGGATTTAGCGGCAATTCAGGAAGGTTACGCCCTCCGGGATGCGGTTGCTTTTCGCTTGGATACGGAATTGACTCCCCCGGAAAACTTTGCCCAACTCAAACATTTTGAAATTCTTAGTTGGTTGATTCAAAACCTCTATCTTGATATTAAAATCGCTGTTCCTCTCAAAACTACCGGCATTCCTGAAGACTCTCACACCGTTTGCGATCGCCATCATCTCTTCCATGAAAAAGTTGGCATCTTACTCGACAACCAGGGAGACAAAATCGCCTTTAGCGGGTCTAATAACGAATCCGTCGCCGGTTGGGAAAACAATGTAGAATCTTTCCATGTTTATTGTTCCTGGGAAGGGGGACGGGACTTGGAACGAGTGGATGAGGAAATCTTCCGTTTTGAACAATTGTGGAACAATTTATCCCCCAATGTCCGGATTTTTGACATTCCCGAAGCAGTCAAAAATAAACTCCTCCACTACAGTCCCACCTCCCCCCCAACTTGGACGCCTCAAACGGAATTTGATACTCGACCCTTACCCGCTTCCCCACCGCCTACTCCAGAACCTGTGATTTCTGAACCCTCACCCGTGGCGATTCCTGAGACGGATTTAGAGGCAGAATGGCAAGCATTTCAAACTTTATTGAATTTACATGAATCTCCCGGTTGTCTGGATTTTTGTCTAAAATCAATCCCGATTCAACCTTGGCCCCATCAAATCAAAATCCTTCGCCGATTTGCGGAAAAGTTCCCCCAAAATTTTCTGATTGCCGATGAGGTGGGGTTGGGCAAAACTATCGAAACTGGATTAATTTTACGCTATTTACTGATTAGCAAAAAAGCGGAACGGATTTTAATTTTAGCCCCTGCCAGTATTCAACCCCAATGGCATGAAGAACTTCGAGAAAAATTTAACTTACATTTTTGGAGTTATCAACAAGGGCAATTCATTCCCGCAGACTCCCGCTTATCCTCCGCCACTCCTCCCACTTCGGCAAATCCTTGGAATAGTCAAAACTTAGCGATCGCCTCCTCCCATCTAGTTCGACGCAGCGATCGCATGGCGGAACTGTTGGCAGCAGAACCCTGGGATTTAGTTGTCTTAGATGAAGCACATCATGCCCGCCGCCAAAGTCCCCAAAATCGCAAAGAAACCCCCAATCGTCTGCTGCAATTAATGCAGCAATTGAAAACAAAAACCCGGTCCCTGTTGTTACTCTCTGCCACACCGATGCAAATTGATGCGGTGGAAGTGTTCGATTTATTGAATCTGTTGGGATTACAGGGACATTGGTCCTATTCCGAGAACTTTTGCGAGTATTTTGCCTCCCTTTCCGACAAACCCAATCGCCAAACCTTAGAATTCTGGCAACAAATGGCAGTCAGTTATATCCAGGAAGGGGGTTCTCCTTGTTCCCGATTTCAAGACTACCTGCAAAAAAGCGATCGCCTGATGGCATACAAACTCCAGGATATCTGGAAAAATGGCAAGGCGATCGTCAATGCCAAACATTATACTGAAGACGAACCGTTTATCGCCGCTTCTCGCCAATATTTAACCGTCAATACTCCCCTCAAAGATTTGATGTTTCGCCACACCCGGGATACCTTGCGCCAATATTATCGCCGAGGATTGTTGGATCGCGATATTCCTCAACGGGAAGTGCAGGATCATGCGATCGTCTTAGAATGCGATCGGGAAATCCCTCTCTATTGCGCCGTCAGTGACTATGTTCGCCACTTTTATAATCGTGCCCAAAAAGACAACCGCAAAGCGTTAGGATTCCTGATGACCCTCTACCGCAAACGCCTCACCAGTTCCTTTTCTGCCATCCGCGAATCCTTGCAACGCCGACTCGATGGCATCAGTATTACCCCCGATGACTTCAACGATTTAGAGGATGCCGATGATGCCATCCTCGAAGGACTGGAGTCCTATTTTGAACCAACGGATCCGGAAGAAATCGCCTATTTAGAAAACTTACTCCGGCAATTTGAAAATACCGGCGAGGATAGCAAACTGTCTTATTTTATCACAATTTTGCGCCAAGAACTCAACCAGCGAGAAAGTGCGATCGTGTTTACCCAATACACCGACACAATGGACTATTTGCGAACTAACTTACAGCACTTATATGGGTCGCAAGTCGCTTGCTATTCCGGACGAGGGGGCGAACTCTACGAGGCGGGAACCTGGAAAACCTTGCCCAAAGAGCAAATTAAATCCCAATTTCGAGAAGGAATCATCAAAATTTTACTCTGTACCGAATCCGCCTCGGAAGGGCTAAACCTGCAAACCTGCGGCATTTTAATTAACTATGATATGCCTTGGAATCCGATGCGGGTGGAACAACGAATTGGCCGGTTAGACCGCATCGGACAACGGTATGAAACCGTGAGGATTCATAACTTTTATTATGATGGCACAGTGGAGGCCAAGGTTTATAAAAAACTGCGCGATCGTATCAATGCCTTCCAATCCATCGTCGGTAATCTCCAACCCATTTTAGCCCGCGTTCCCACCTTCATCGAACGCGCGGTGATGAGTGCAGATCCGGAAGAAGAAGGGGTGATGCTCAGTGAATTCGAGACGGTATTAGAAACCCCGCCCCTCCGTCCCGCCCTGGATGAAATGGTAGAAATCGATGTAGAATCCGACCTGAAAGAGATTAGCAAACCGTTACCTTTAAGTCCTATTATACCAGAAAATATCCAAGATTTGTTTATCAATTCCCAAATTTTTAAACAACTCGGCATCGAATTTCATCCCGTTTCCGAGGGGATATTTCAACTGCGTTATCAATCCCAGTCCTATCTCGTCACCTTCTCTCCACAACGGTATGAAGAGAATCCCTCGCTATACTTTCTCACTTTTGGAAATCCCCTTTTTAAAAACCTGTTAGACCACTTTGTGAGATACAGAACTTCTAGGGTAGATGCAGGGTAATCACGGGCAATTTCCTCGTGTCATGGCTCTGCCGTGACACGCACATCTTGCGGCTCTGCCGCCTGTATGGGGACTACAGCTAAAGCCGGATATGGGTGCATGATGCGGCTTAGGGGATTGCAAAATATAAATCATCCAAATGTTCAACGGAAAGAAGTTATGTGTCGGAGTAAATGCTTGCGCCCCAGGGCGTATGCAATACGCCCCTACATTGACGGGGCTACTTCGTTGAGCAGTTATACCAAATCCGGTTGTTAAAAGTCGGTTTTCTGTATTAGCCCGCGCAGGCGGGCTTTGTCCGTATAGCCCCAGGCTTCAGCCTGCGGGTTTTGACAGACCTTTGACAACCGGATTCCGTATTACTACGAACGAACGTTTTGGAGATTTTATTTTTTGGAGTTGCCTAAGAGAACGACTGAAGTCGTGACGTTGAATTAAGGGGATTGCAAAATATAAATCCTCCAAATGTTCAACGGAAAGAAGTTATGTGTCGGAGTAAATGCTTGCGCCCCAGGGCGTATGCAATACGCCCCTACATTGACGGGGCTACAGAGCCAAGTCACGAGGAGGAGCGAGGAGGAGCTTTGATTTCCGGCCCCCCCTTCCCTCCTAGGGAAGGGGGCTGGGGGGTTAGGTCTCCCCCCAATCACAACCCAGGAAAGGCCCCCTAAGCAATTCCAAAACCTTTTAATTTATCACCCCTTGACAAACCATCAACCCGTCTGTTACATTTATTTACATAAGTTCACAAAGCTTTACAGCGAGGTTGACCATGATTCTCTTAACTGCTTTATTTGTCGTCGGTTGGGTTGCGGTCGCCGTATTAGGGACCCAAGCTTACTTCCGAGGCGAACAGTCCAAACCCATCCATGAGCGGAACTGGCGTTCTGAGTCCTTTGAAACTCTAGCTGAATCGATTACCGGAACTGATATCGACTACAGCACCCGAGTCCCCGCCTTCGAGGTGGATGCCTATACCAGCAGCAATCTGCCCTCTTAATCGGTCAAAATAGAACATTAGACCCCGCTTCGGTGAATCATGCGGGGTTCAATCCTGAATAAAAAAGGGGAGGCACTGGAGTGTCTCCCCTTTTTGATGGCAAACTGCCACAAAAACCCTAAGTCCCTTCAGGTTTATGAACCACGGCAGGAAGGCGGCAGGTGAAACTAGACCCCACGCCGGGTTGACTTTCCACCGTAATATTCCCCCCCATCATGTGACAGAAATTCTGACCGATCGCCAATCCTAAACCCGTCCCCCCATATTTGCGGGTATATTTCTCATCCGCTTGCACAAAAGGCTGAAATATTTTCTCGATTTGTTCGGGAGTCATGCCAATCCCGGTATCAGTGACAGTAAATACGAAAATTGCTCCATCGGGATTGGGGTCCGGGTCTCCATTGGGAGTCACTGCTTCAATCCGGTCTATAGAAAAGGTGATTTGTCCATTATGGGTAAACTTGGCGGCATTACTGAGGAGATTGAGCAGGACCTGCTTGACCTTGGTGCGATCGCCCGTCATGGTCCCCAGGTCATCTCCATACTTAACCTCTAGTTGATTGCTATTTTTCAAAATTGACAACTGGGTATGACTTTGCACTTCCGCAATCAGGGCCGCCATATTAAACCGTTCTAAATAAAGCTTGGTATGACCGGCTTCAATTTTAGAAATATCCAGAATATCACTAATAATGGTGAGCAAATTCAAACCGGATTGATGAATTTGGTCTAAATCTGCGACAAATTCCTCTAAACCATCTTCTTGAGCCTGATCCCGCAATAGGTCACTATAGCCGAGAATCGCATTCAGAGGAGTTCGCAACTCGTGGCTCATGGTGGCGAGAAACATACTTTTAGCATGACTCGCGGCTTCCGCTGCTTCTTTGGCCTGTTCTAATTCTAATTGAGTTAATTTATTCGCCGTGATATCCCGAATAATAGCCAAAACTTGTTGATGACCGCTGACCACCATGCGGACCTCAAAATAACGACGGGTTTCATTAATAAACCAATCATATTCAAAGACCTGGGTATCATCGGTTTCTAGGGCAATATGGACATATTTTAAATAGAGACGGGCTAATCCTGGGGGTAAAATACTGTCGAGATTTTGAGTTAATAACTCTCCGGCGGGTCGCAGGAGGGTATCGCCCCTTCCCCCCTTAAAGTCCATAAAGGTCCCATCTTGACTAAATTGCAACATTAAATCGGGAATCGCCTCTAAAAGGGCGCGATTTTTGGATTCACTGTGGTGCAATGCTTCCGCACGCTCCTCTAGGGTGGCGATCGAGGCTTTGAGTTGCTCGGTCATGCTGTTAAAGGATTCCGCCAGCAGAAACAACTCGTCATGGCTGCCGACAACGATGGTTTGATCCAGGTCCCCTTCGGCAAGGCGTTCAGTGGCGGCGGTCATTTCCTGTAAAGGGCGGGTGATGGAACGAGCCAGGAACAAGGCGAAGAGAGTACCCGCTAGGGTAGCGCTGATTGCGGCCACGATCCCTTGATTGCGAACCGATGCCATTTTGGCACGCAACTCGGCAGTGGAGAGGCCGATACTGACAGCGCCTAGGAGTTGCTCCTCGCGGGTGACGGCTTTTCCGGCAATCAGGCGATCGCGTTGCCATTCAAAGACGGTCTGGTTGCTGTTAACCAGAATCACCCCCAAGGCATCGGGTTCGGTATTGTAGCGCCAAATATCATCGCTATAGATATCCGCCACAATTCGTCCATCGGTGGCATAGATCCGCCCGCTGACCAAAATTTCCTCACTGCCGAGTTGTTCTAGGATTTCTTCTAAAAAGTCAGACTGTTGGTTCTGGAGGGCATGAGCAGTGGTGGCAGCTAAGGTCTTCAGGACGATTTCAGCTTGATTTTCGAGTTCGCTGTGAAAGTTTTGTTGGGTACGGCGAAGGAAAAGCCCGGTGACACTGCCCACGGTGACGATTGCTAACGTGGTCATGGCTAAAGTTAGTTTGCTGGCAAGGGAAAGCCCTTTTTTCCTGTTAAAGATAACCATGCCACTCACCTATCTTGTACCCTTACATATAACTCCGGCATTTCGACCTGACATTGACCCGGAGCCACTCTATCAAGTTGGACAGTTTCTGCAAACTGGGGGAGTCGAGCTTGGACCTTCTGGCTGTGGAGTATATAGCGTTTCCCACAGTGCTCAGGTACGTTTTTGGAGTGCGAGCATCTTGCTCGGTTGGGACAATAGGGAGCAAGATGTTTGTGCTGAGGCACAGGCTCCGCAAACGCACTCGTCTCCTCTAAATATCTGTACCTCATGAGCCCAGGAACCCCTAGATCGAGGTGGGAAGGAGTGATCCCATTCAGGAGAATGAAACGATCGCCGTCGGTCCTCGGGACCCTGGTTAAACTGGATGGCGAGAGGTCTTGAGACGATGCGGGTACGGATTGACAACCCCACTCGATCGCCAAGGAGATCGAACTCACCTGCGCGATTGTTCTTAAGTTGGTTTTGAACATGAGGGTACGGTTTGGGTGGGCACAGCGATGGTAGATTAAGAACTCAATGGTATTATGAAATGCTCGCCCACCAATGCCCTCGGGGAGCGATACGGGTTCGGTTGATTGAGAGTCCCTGAATCAAAATGGGCATAGATGCGCGATCGCTACTCAATGAGCGCTTGAGCGCCACCGCTGTTTTTCCCCAACAAAGGGCGGTCTGGTTTGGATGAAGCCAACTGTCCCAGGAGAATCGTTTGGAGGATCTATCATTAGGGGGAAGACAACCGGGCTTCTTCACAAAATTTTTACTCATGAGTAACTTGCTTTGGGCCACCCACCCGGTTTCTTGTCCTCTTGATCTGATCCGGTTACCGATGTCCTAGACGATCGACCTTGGCTCCTGTCAGCTTTGCCGGTCCGAAATTCAGGGCGATCGCGAGTAGTTATACTCACCGATTACCCTGGCTCCCATCGGATTGACTGCCCTTTTAAGTCAATCCCATGCAGAATACTCCAATGACTCGATCATTCTACCAAATCCCGTTGACCGGATGTTGAGGCGATCGATCCCTCAGTAATTTTACGGATTTTTTTTTCATAGCCCAGAAAAAATTTCATCAAAACTCAAGCGATTCTCTTAACCCAGTGTTCCCGGCTGCATCCGAATCCTGAAACCTTGTACCCGCAAGAGGTTAAAAATTTTTGCCGAGAAAGGAAATCCGGTGTCCGTTTCCCGGGAACACTGCTCCAGGAAAGTGGGGGTAGGGGTCTGTGGGTAAAATCCACAGGAGGGATGAGGGCGATCGCACTCAACACCCCCCACCGGATCTCTATACCCCCGGCGATCGCACAGTCGGGAACAGGGTGTTCTGTGGCAGCCGATCTCATCTTGCCATCCTCCCCCTCAAAGACAGGGCAGTTCTCCCCTAAAATCCCTTGAGCTATCTCCCAGACCCCCTTGCGCTTAATTATACTTTTCTACGGACCATGATACATTCTTGGGAGGTTTGACCATCACCGGAAGACAGACGGTAAAGGTCGATCCGCCCTCAGCCTGACTGTCCACAAAAATCTTACCCCCCATCAACTTGCAAAACCGTTGACCGATCGCCAACCCTAAACCCGTCCCGCCATATTTGCGCGTGGTTGAGGGGTCAGCTTGGGCAAACGCCTTAAAGATATGCTGCTTCTGTTCCGGGGTGATGCCGATTCCCGTATCCTTCACCCGAAAAATCGCATATTCCGTTGCGTTGACTTCCTCAGATTCTGTGGGAGAGTCCGCCGGAGATAGGGAGGGAGATTGAGTTGGCTCATCCTTGGCGGTTTTTTCCTTTCTAATCTTTTTAACAGACATAGAAATCATCCCGGATTCCGTAAATTTAGCCGCATTACTCAGCAGATTTAACAACACCTGCTTCACCTTGGTGCGATCGGCGTGCATACTGCCCATATTGCGCGGGCATTGGATTTCCAGGGTATTGCCATTTTTCTGAACTAACGGCAAAACCGTCGTTTGCACTTCTAACAGCAACGTAGAAATATCAAACGTTTCTAAGCATAACGTCATTTTCCCCGCTTCTAATTTAGAAATATCCAGCACATCGCTGATAATTCCCATCAAATTTTTTCCGGCTTGTCTGATTTTTGTCAAGTCGGAAATAAAATCTTCATATCCTAACTCTTCCGCCTCTTCCTCCAATAAATCCGTATAACCAATAATGGCATTTAGGGGAGTTCTCAGCTCGTGACTCATGTTGGCTAAGAAGACACTTTTGGCATAATTCGCGGCTTCGGCGGATTCTTTGGCTTGTTGCAGTTCAAATTGAGCTAATTTACCTTCGGTAATATCCCGAACAATAGCGAGCACTTCATCTTGCCCGCACACGGCAAATCGCGCTTCAAAATGGCGACGCTTGCCGTTGATAAACCACTCATATTCAAAAACCTGAATTTCCCGAGTTTGTAAGGTGCTATTAACGTATTTTAAATAAAGATCCGCCAGTTCTGGAGGAAAAACTAATTCCACGCTTTTTTGTAACAACTCCCCTTGGGGTTTTAAGATGGTATCCCCTCTTCCTCCTTTGTAATCAATAAAGGTGCCCTCTTGGCTGAATCCAAACATCAAATCGGGAATGGCCATGAGTAAGGCTACATTTTTCGCTTCGCTTTGATGCAGGTCCGCCGTGCGATCGGCCATGTTTTCAAAAAGTTCCCGGAGGCGATCGCTCATGGTGTTGAACGAGTGAGCCAGCAGGCCAATTTCCTCATAAGCTGGAATCTCAATGGTTTGGGTGAAGTCCCCTTCCGCAATCCCTTCCGTGGCCGAACCCAACTGGTACAACGGTCCGGCGATCGACTGGGCCAGTTTTCGCGCCACAATCACGGCCACAAATCCCGTGACCAGAATCGCTAGAAGTCCCGTTGCGATCGCCTCCAACATTTTCCGATCTAACAGGGCCGTAGACATCTCAATCCGCAAGGCAGCCACTGGGTTGCCTTCTACGATCACCGCTTTAAGCGCAATCAAACGGTTATCCTGCCACCGAAATAGCGTTCGATTTGTCTCTAGCACTTGCCCCACCAAGGGTTCTCCCTCAGCGCTTGGTCCAACCTGGGGAGAATCCTCCGCGATGACTTGTCCGTCGGTTTGATAAATCCGCGTAGAAAGAGCGATTTCTCGTCGCTGGTTCTCCGCCACAAGGGTTTGCAGAAACTGTTCGTTTCCTGCGCTCAACGCATCGCCCAAGCTAATGGAGATTGTCTCCAGTAACTGATCGGCTTGTCGTTCGAGTTGTTTACGCAGAGTCTGTTGCTGACTCCAAACTGAGATTGCTGTAATAGTCGCCATCGCGACCAGGGTTAAAGTCGTGACAGAGACCGTAAGTTGGGTAGTCAGGGACCGTTTTTTTGCGATGAATTTTCCCATGAAAATGATGTGTTTAGACCCGCCTAGACCCCACCTGGGAATGTCTTGGGGTCAAGACAAACAGGATGGGGCTTGAATTGCCTCTATTATGAACTTTTTTACCTGTTATTGCTCGACTTCGATTGACACCCTTGCGAATGGTTATAAGCGAATTTGACCGCTTTGACGTCAATCTGTTATATTTATTTACATTTTATAAAGATTCTCTTCAGATTTGGAAGAGTGACTCTCAAGTTTGAAGGGCACCACCCCTCCATCAGGGCGCTCAAAACAACCCCCCACAAAATAGAGGGGTTGCTCTGAGTGATGAAACAATGATTTGAGCATCAGCGAGTCCCCAGGCATGGGAGTTCAGTTTAGAACTCCTCAAGGCGAGTTAACCCGAATCCCCAGGGTTGTCCGGTGAGGTCCGGTGGGGGGTGTCATTGCCTCTGGATCCCGTAGAGTCGCGATCGAGCAAACCCGTCGCTTTCCAGGTCCAATAGACTGTAAAAGCCCGACCCAATTCTTGAAAGGCTTTTTCAAATTCCTCCGATGACTGAATCGGTTCGTGAGTCGTGGGGGTTGGTTGTCCGTTCATGGTGGTAAATCCCGAGTAAAGTTTAGATACTTCTACTATCAGCGATCGCCCAGAAAATCGCTGCGATCCAACGCAGCGATCGCGCCGGATAAAACAGGAGTTGAGGGGTGAGGGAAATAACCGACAAATCCAATTCCCATCGAGTCAAGCTGCGATCGGAATTGTTCCGCCAACCTTCTCCTTTGCCCATCTCTGTGTTACCTCCCCCCGCGCATCCAAGTCTGCTGGATCATCCGTTCCCCCAGAGGAATCGCATCATTCGGTTCGTCCTGCCCCTCCAGGGATTGAGAGGGATCAAGTTTCGGCTCTAAATGGGGATTTTCTGCCGTTGTATCCGCTTCAGAATCGATAGAGTTCGGGGGTTCATTAGCTTTGGAAAAATCAACTCGTTTGGGTTCAGTTTCATTCATGGTTAGACTCCAGGGATGTCAATCAAAAATCAGCAGGCAGAGACAAGCACTAAAAAATTGTCCCTTGAATTCTTAAAAAATCTCTCAAATATTGCTAAAAAATACTTAGCCCTGACTTTATTTTTGATAAAAAATAATAAAATTTCCTCTACCCATAGGAAGAGATGAGAAACCGAAAAAAGAGAAAAAGTAAAGTAGCAAAACCCCACGGTGAAATAAAACCCTAGCCCTGTCAAGGTGGTAAATTTAATGCCGAAAAATCGTTATTTCTTGTAGGGGCGCATTGCGCCCCTACAATCTACACACCTTGACAGGGCTAGGAATAAAACCCCCCGGATTTTGCTACTGAAATTGCCCATAAAAGAGCAGTCGGGCAGGTATAACCCCCCCGACTGCTCTTTCTCACTCACAATTTAACCGAGTGCCACACCACACTCCACCCAACTCGGGGCAAAATTAGAAACATTAGAAGCGATAACCTGCACCCACCAGCAAGCTAAAAGCAGCTTGATCCGTATTGCGATAAGCATCAAACGCGACTTTAGCATCCCCAAACAGCACAATGTTTTGCTGAACGACTGCTTCCACTCCCGTGGCCAGGGTTAAGGCATCTTGGTTACCCAGAGCGGTTTGTTGACCGCGTTCGGTGATGAAGGAATAACCCCCGCCAACGTATAAGTTAGCGTTATTCGTCACAGGTACATCCACAGATAACATCGGGACCAATGCTGCCGCATTATTATTAATCAAGGCCGATCCCCGCACAGAAAAGGCAGAATTCGGAACTTGATAACGACCCTGGAGGTTACCGCCATAGCTTTCGCTGCCTTGTCCCTCCTCCCAGTTGTGAACGTTACCACCGAGACCCGCACCGAGATAGTGACCCGCCATTCCTTGCTTGCCGGTGAGGGTTTGTAACCCTTCGGCATGAGCGGCACTGCTGGAGAAGAGTGCCGGGATGATCATCACAACAGACAAAGCAGACAGAGTTGCAACAGACTGAAGAATTCGTTTCATAAGAGTCGGTTGGTGAATGAAATCTTGACAACCGTTGATACTTTGACTGTAGAGGGTGAGGGTTATGGACAGGGGAGGGGATGTGGAAGTATTTAAAGTGACTGTTATAGCGTCTGAGTGTCTCCCCGGATATTTCCCAGAACGAGAGGGAAATTAGCTTGCGCTGTAAGGATTTTAGTCAAACCGTCCCCGGGCGATCGCCGCTCGGGTATAACCGAGGAAAATCACCCGAATCCAGACAGTCTCTAAACTGGCAAGGGTACTGGAACAAGGGGATTTTATCTGAGTCCTTTCCAGGTGCGATCGCACCTCCGGGAGAATTCTCTGACTACAAAAAAATCGGTTGAGTTCCCCACATCAACTCAACCGACCCATCCGGACAAAATGCCAAACCCTTGAGCTTAAACCGAAGGACGATTGACCATAACTTTATCCAGCAACTTTTGCTGAGTAATGTAACCCAACTCATAACAATATCCCGGCAATAAATCTAATTTCTGCCGGACTCGTTGACAAGCTTTGCTCCGTCCAAACTCTGTGGGTTTACTCATCACCCAGTTGACATGAGCTTCTTTATTCAGCGCTTTACGGATTTTAACAATCTGCTTGATTAATTTTCGGGCTTTTTCTGCATCATCACTCTCTAAATACTCCCACTGACCGTAATTAGATACAGCATATTTATGGGATTTATCTAATAAATAATGCAGGGCTTTAAACAGCAACTTTAAATCTGACTTCATCAGCATTTCCACCTTTAAAGTCTTCTGCATGATTTCCGAATCGCTCATGCTAATAAATTTCTGTAAATCACAGAACTTGTATTCCAAAGCCGAAACCGCTTTATAAATATCATCCAAGGTCCGGTCAATCTCATCAGAAATCAATTGTTGTTGTTCCGGTAGAAACAGAGTCCCTTGATGAGCGCGATAGGCGATTCCTTCTAATACCGGATAGTCACAAATCCCCGTTTTCCGATATTCGGAAGTAAATCGAGCAATCAAGCGTTCCTCATACCGTTCTTCTTTAGAAGGGTTAGGACGGTGGCGATTCAAGTTCATTTGGCGAATATTTTCTAACCACTCTCGCACCGCTGCCTCCACCTCGGGATTATGAGAAATTTTGGTATTTCTCCCCCGCGCATGAGCGACGGTAATATAACAAGCGGTGATACTCGTAATCGTCGAGAGCATAAAGAAGAATAACGAAAATCCCAACCGGGAAAAATTGAGGGCGAATAGATTTCCGAAGAAATTACTAGAGGCGAGGCGGACCTCTTCAACCCCCGAGGTGATTTCTCCATATTCGTTAAAATAACGACTAAAAACCAGAGGTAATTCTCGGTTGAGAAAAATTAGGTCATTTCCCAGTTCACTGCGAGTTTTCAGCTTTTCTTCCCAGTCCTCTCGAACTGCAAAGGTTTCGCTACGGATGCGATCGGCTTTTTGGCAGAGGGGCAGATTTTCCTCCGGGACGCGACTCCAATCCCGTTCGCGATCGGCGACGGCACCGTTGGTTTCCACATAGAGAGAATCCCAACGCGGATCCGTGCGCGGAATTTGGGATAACAATTGGAGGTTTTCCTGACATTGCGCAAAGGTGCGTTCGTAGGCGTCGGTATTGGGTTCTATTTGACGAATTTTCCGGTCATGTTCTTCGATTAATTCTTCCGCCAGTTTATAGCTTAAGGCAGGACGGTTGTTAATTAATTCTGAACCGATGCCAGCCACGAAAGATTGCAGAATACTCATCAGTAAAAAACCCGCAAACCCCACCTGCGCCCAATATTTTTTACCGGGTCGGTTTCCGGCGGTAGCAGTTCCGGCGAGGTTGGTCCAATTCAGGACAATGAGGTTTAAGACAAAACTGGCGATGGGCGCTACCCAAATATTTCCTAACCCTTTAAAGGCAAACAATAAAATAGGAAAATTGGTGATGGCATTAATTAAGGTGGCCCCAGAGACAATATCGGCAGTAATTTCCGAATCTCTGCGGACATCTCTGGGGACAAAGGCTTCGCCATCAAAATGCCTAGGGTTGGCTTGGAGAAAACCTAAGACATAGAGAATGGGGGGTTTAGGGTTGAGGGAATAATATAGATTCCAAAACCATCCTTGCCGTCGGGACCGTTTGACGAGTCCCACATAGTCGGGATTTTTTTCTAACCATTGAATTAATAACAAATCGTCGCTGAGTGATGCTGAAGGGCGATGCGATCCGTTCAGCGGTTCGAGTTCATTAGAGCGCACTAAATCGAATTTGTCGCTTTTCATAGAAGGTGTATGCCTACCGAAAAAGTGTCGGGAAACCCTGATTGCAGTGGGGATAAGGTCAGCACAATTCTGAGCGTCAGAGGATGCAGACTAAGATGGCGATCGCCCCGGGAAGTAGGAGGGCGCAACTCTTGATTGCAGGAACGGTTTGGGCCAAATACGCAAGTTATCACGGAATCGGGTTTATCTTTGGAATGCAATAAACGAGAAAATATTTCCGGCTCAATTGCAGTAATCGGTAGTGCATACAGAAGTTTTGAGTTGAGAAGTGGGCAGATAGATCGCCAACGGGGGTTGGCGGATGCTCCGTTTGGCAACAGGTCATGCCTATTTTACTAAAGCAAACCGCAGGTTGGGGGAATTTTGGAGAAACTCCGCTGAAATTCGCGCTATAGCAAGGGAAGAGAGTTTTTTGGGGCGATCGCACTCCCTGCAAATCAGGGTCCTTTCTCTTCCACAGGATCCTTTAACCATCCCTGACCCCATCGGATTCCCCCCCCCTGGGGATTGGCAAGAAACCCCCGGGAATGGGGGCCTAAATTGACAGGTTTACAGTGAGGACTCCCTGAGACTAAAGACCCGGAAATTTACCGATTCAGAATATCCCTAAGTTGGTGCAAGGTTTTCCTTCTTAATTAAAACCCCAAAAATTCCAGAATTACGGCAATTTATTGCCCGGATTGTCCTCAACTAGCACAGATAAGGAATAAAACCTTTATGCCGTGGGTTTTTATTGTCATCTTGGATTCTCGGTTCAAGAGCGTTCTCCCCTCCATAGTATGGCTCAACCCTTTCCATTGCTACATCTTAAGTACCAAAAATAGAGTTCGATTCAGGGTTTTTTCAATCGGATCTCTACCCTAGGGGATGCGTTTTAGTTGCACCACTTGATTTAAAACTTGTTAGCAATTTGTAATCTATTAATTAAGAAAAAAATAGGCTTGACGGAAAATTGAGCTTTCTAAAGGTCAGACTGTTCTGAAGGTTTGGGGAACGGTTCGTAGTCAATCTCGAAGGCTTCAGCTAGGACTTGACGGGCTTTTTCAGCCCAATTTGGGTCTTGTTTGATGCGATCGCGAAAGCGTTCGGACACGCGAATGGTGATCGGAGCACTCAGAGGTTCATTGCGCTCGGTCCGAAAGCTGAGTGATTTACCAAAGTCAGGGTTTCCCCCCGGTCTTCCTCGTCCCACTAGGCCCTCCTGGGTTGAAAGTCAGCCCTGATTATAGCAGAGTTGAGGGGATGACCATTTAAGCATTGCTTTTTTTAGAGCAACGAGATTCTAGCAGGAATACGAGGGTCATTATTGACTCCTTCATAGTCGAATTATTAGACCTCTAGCAAAATTATAACAAGCCGATGGGGGTTTTAAAGAGGGGTTGGCGGGGTCGAGCATCGAATAAAAGTAAGAGGTCTATTCTTCCTCTCCCCTATTCAATCGCTCTTTCTACCCAATCCACGATCGCTTGATTGACAAACTCCGGACTTTCATCATAAACCACATGACCGGCATCGGGAATCGTTACCAATTCTATATTAGAATTTAAGGTAGCCAATTGCACCGCACTCCTAAAAGGAACAATTCGGTCCGCTTCTCCCCAGAGTAATAAAATAGGAAGTGTTAATCTCGGTAACAAATCTTTGAGAATGGGGCTATATTCCGGGTCGCTGCGGGTGAGGGAGAGGCGATAAAAGACTTGCAATGCTCCTGGGTCCCGTGTAGGACTGGCAAAGATTTCGACTAATTCATCATCCACTAATTCAGGATTTTGATAGATTTTTCGCAGAACAAACCGTAATAAACCGGGTTGACGGACAATTTTAAATAGCGGCCATAATAACAGGGGAGATGAGAAAAATTGCTCGATCGCCCTCGCCCAAGCGGGGGGTTGTCTCGGTTGCGGGTCCGGTAGGGTGAGCATGACTAATCCTTGGGCCATTTGCGGATAGGTTGCCACCGTAGTTAAGGCAATTAATGCTCCGAGAGAATGGCCGATGACGACAGCAGGTTTGGCAATGAAACTTCGCCAAAAATCATAGACTAATTCTGCCCATAAACTGACGCGATAATTGGCGGAGGCTTTTTCGGAAGCACCAAAGCCTAAAAAGTCTAGAGCGTAAATGGTATGATGTTCGCTAATGGGTCTTAAATTGAACCGCCATTGTCCCAAGGAAGAACCGAATCCATGCAGAAAAATTAAGGGGATGGCATTGGCTTTAGCTTGAGGCGATCGGATATAGGTGTAACGGATTTGATATCCGCGCCAAATCCAATCCCGTTGAGCGCCGAGGGGGGGTGTGTTGGGGGGTGTGTTGGGTTGCGATCGCATGGTTAGGGGGTGGTCATTTGTCATTTGTCGTTGGTCATTGGTCATTTGTCATTGGTTGATGGGGCAGACTTACAAGGATAGGTTTTTTTACGTTCAGGGGGATTTGCCTCACATTTAAAATCACTTCCGGTCCCCTCCCCGATGTCTTGGGGAGGGTTAGGGTGGGGTCCTCGTGAGGCGCTCAAGGGCTTCACGAGTAATGGATGCTTGGAGGGTGTCGGCGGTGACGATCTCAAGCGCTTCACAAAGAAAGAGGGTTCCCCAGCCTCCATACAGGTACTTAAGCCCGAAAGAGTGCGTGATGTGGCGGTAAGCGCAGCTATCCCGTAGGGAATCGCCACATCATGAGGACCCCACCCTAACCCTCCCCTTGCCAAGGGGAGGGGACCGGAGGTAGCGTAAAACACCTCCTCTTATCAGGATGGGGGTTGAGGGAGAGTTGGGGGTTGGGACTATTATTCTATGGATTGGCCATTTAGGGGGAGGGACTGGGGAGGAACTGGGGGTGGGACCATCGGATTTTGACGGACAGGGACTCCAGTCTGTTACAAACTGTCATGAATTTGGGGTGCGTCAAGGGGTATAGTAAAAGCGATCGCCTCTTTGCGCTGTTGAGGAATCGTTCTCTTGCCAAAATCGTCATCTGCAAAACCCGACCTTCCCGCCACCCGAATCCTTGCAATTATTAATGGCAAGGGGGGGGTGGGGAAAACCACGACTTCAGTCAATCTCGCTGCTACGTTTGCCGAGCATCAGCGCATCCTCCTAGTGGATGCCGACCCTCAATCTTCGGCGACTTGGTGGGTTCAGCGTAGCAAAAAAGGCTTTGCTTTCGATCTGGCGCAGGAGACGGATCCGAGTCTCTTGAGTCAATTACGCCAGGTTGAAGGTTACGATTTAATTGTGGTGGATACTCCTCCGGCATTGCGATCGCAGGCGTTAGCGGCGGTGGCGAGTGCAGCGGATTATGTCCTCCTGCCGACTCCCCCGGCACCGATGGATTTAGCGGCGCTGATTGAAACCGTGCGCGAGGCGATCGTCCCCGTGGCGGTGCCGCATCGGGTGGTTCTGACTCGGGTGGATTCCCGGTCTTTGGGAGAGGCCCTGGAGGCTCAAAACACGCTGATGGAAGAAGGAATCCCCACCTGCCATGCGTTCGTTCGGACCTTTAAAGCTCATGAACGGGCGGCCCTCGATGGGGTGGCGATCGCCCAATGGCGTGGCAAAAATGCCAAAGAAGCTCAGGCGGATTATCGTCGGGTAGCTGATGAATTACAGCGTGATTGGAGAAACTGATGCCTAGAAAAAAAATTGCCGATTTAATCAGAAATGAAGCGCAAAAACCAGCCGATTCCGAACTAGAATTGGCTGAAAATATTCAAGCTGAACCCATTGAAGCAGCAGAGGAAACTTTAGGTTCGGAGTTAGAAGCAACGGTGACAGAGTTGCAGACGGCGTTACAAGAAGCTCGGGCAAAAGATGGCGCGCTCGATCGCACCCTGGCCGAAGTTCAATCCGAATTGGAGCAACATCGTAGTCTGATCCAAAATTTAGAGGGTCAACTCAATCAAGCCGAACAGCGCAATGAAGAATTTGGTCGTCTCAATGCGGATTTACAGCAGCAATTGCAGGACCAAAAAACTCAGGTAAAAAAACTAGAGTCGGAATTAGCCGCTGCGACAAAAATCGCCGATCAAGAAAAAAATGCCCAAACGAAGTTAACCACTGAATTGGAAAAACAAAAACAAATCAATCAAAAACTCACCGAAGAGGTTCAGCAACTCTCTCAAGTTCGTGCGGAGTTAGAAGAGACGAAAAAATCGGCCATTCAACTGGCGGCAGCCAATGAAAAAGCCCTGCAAGAGTTGACGCAACTTCAACAAAAACAGCCTTCGTCTAACCCGAAAAATTTACCGATGAGAATCTCGCGTCCGACGACGGCAGATCAAAATACTTTCCCTCCGTTTTCGACAACCGACCTCACTTGGATGGATTAATCCCAAGGAGCAGCGGCCCCTTGGGTGACCACTGAGGGATAACATCCCTCAATCTGAAGTTTTAATCATGTCGATCGCCGCCACCAGTTGTTGAATGGCAACCGCTTGTTCGTGGGTGGCGAGGGAAATTTCCTGTGCACTGGCCGTCACTGCGTCGATCGCATTCAGCACTCCGGTTAAGGAAACGGCTGTTTCTTGCACAATTTCAAAATTGACCTGCACGGTTTTTGTGCCTTCTTGTGTCGCCTTGGAGGTAGCAACAACGGAGCTTTGGATATCCTCCAATAAGATATTAATTTTATCGGCGCTTTGGCGAGAGCGATCGGCGAGTTTGCGAATTTCTGTAGCAATCACTGAAAACCCTTTTCCGCGATCGCCGGCACGGACTGCCTCCACTGCGGCATTGAGGGCTAACATATTGGTTTGATCCGCCAAACTCCCCACGAGGGAGGCGATCGTTCCAATTTGACGCGCACCTTCGTGGAGATGGTCGATTTGGAGGGCGATCGCTTCTACATTGTCTTTGAGGGTCGTCATTCCCTCCAGAGTGCGATCGACCGATCGCGTTCCTTCCGTGGCGATCGTTTGTGCTTCTTGAACCCCAAAATTCGCCGTGGCACAGGCATCGGCAACTTGTCGCGAAGATGCCTTTAATTCATTCATTTGCTCCAATGCCTCCTCGACTGCTCTGCGTTGACGCTGTTCGGTTTGCAATGCAGCAGTTTTTGCCTGTAATAAAGCGGATTTTTCCTGGATTTGTTGTTCCAACTCATCGGTTTGCACGATCGCTTTATCGGTCAGGGGACGAAGCAAGATTACCATCCCTCCCGTTCCCAACAGCGTCAAAAGGGCAATGGTCATCCCGGTATCGAAAATCTGTTTTTGCACAGGTTGATAGAGTTCCTGACGATTCATTTTCACCGCTAGTCCCCAATTGGCAATGGCGATCGGATTAAAGGCAATCACTTCGGGAATATCGCTCATCCGGTCCGATTGCATCAATCCTGCTTCTCCCGCTACCGACCTTTCTATAGCATTTTCCACCGCCCTAGAGATGCGATTAGGGTTATTAATGGCCTCAAAAAAAAATTGCACTCTCCCATTGGTCACCGTTCCTAAAATAATCTCCCCGGTTTCTCCCAACCCTGAATGATTTTCAACGATTCTTTCTAATCGGGGAACTTTAAACGACACCAAATCTCTCCCGATTACCTGTCCGGTTTCGTTGGGGATCAACGTTCCCACAATTAAATAGGAAATTCCCGCAATTTCGACGGGACCAATAAACACCGATTGGTTCCCGCCCGATGGCATGACTTGCCAAAATTCCTCGGGAATGGCTACTCCGATTTGAGTAACAGGTTGTCCACTCATATCAAACCGCATAATCCCTTCAATCTCCTCGGATTGATTGAGGGCATCGGTTAAAATATTTGTCGAAACCTGGACTAATTCATTCCGTTGAATTTGCCCTTGATTATATGCCGCTAACTGATTCCGTGCTCGGGTCCGACTGGCAATTTGTCCGCCAATATCCTGAGTTCTTAAGAGGAATTCTTCGATGGCCAGGGTGCGAGTTTGGGCCGCAAATTCCAGATTGTGTTCCTCTGCTTGTTTGAGTCGTTGCGACAGGGGCATAATACTGGCGATCGCCACACTCGCACCAATCGCTACTGCTCCCAAGGCGGAATAAATCAGCAATCTGCTCTGTAACTGCAAAGCCGAGTTTTGCTTTCCTTGATCAGTCTTCGCCATTCCAACCCCTTCCTATGTTCTGTGCGAAGTAGAGCGACATAAACAAACTCAATCCCCCTCAACCGTCGAAAAAAAACTGTCATTCGTGCTGATGCAGGAATGCAGGCATTTTTTGTTAAAGATTACAGTTCGGTCGAATTATGCCACCCTACTTATCTGTGTTTTTCTCCTCTATTTTATCCAGAATTTAGTTTTTTTGCGAGGCACAATTAATCGATAAATCAGATTACTCCCGCTCTGATGCTCCTCTTGAGGCGCAATCAGTGCTATCCCAGAAACCCCGAAATTACTGGAAAATTTCGACAGTCCGGCGAGGGCAATCCCCAGACCCATTGTCTCAATCGATCTCGGGATTCAGTAAATTTAACCAGAAGGACTTCAACAGGCCATAAAATCACTGATTTCGTTAAATATTCTGCCCGATTCAAATTTTCAATGAGTGAAATCTGCTTTGATTTAAGTTGGACTATCGGGCTTCAGCAGAAAGATTGTTTTTGGTTGCTTTGACTTAATTCTTACTCTAAAACCGGCAAACCGAATCGGGGATAATCGGACATGATTTATTACGAAGCGGATTTCTTCGTGCTTCTATTTGAGTTAAATTGGGTAAAGGCTGTAATGGACTCAAATCGGAAATATTATTGCTGCTGAGGTTGACTTCGGTTAAACGACTCAGAGCAGATAGAGGGGTAATGTTTGAGATTTGATTGACACTGAGAAATAGGGTGTTCAAGTTAATTAATGTCTCCAACGGAGTGATATCGGAGATTTGATTTCCACTTAAAAATAAAACCTGTAAATTCGTGAGAGAACTGAGGGGACTCAGGTTAGAGAGTTCATTGCTACTCAGAAATAGTTCCGATAGGTTGGTCAGGGTGGTTAAGGGAGTCCCATCGGCAATTTGATTAAAGTCTAAAGACAGTCTCCTTAATTGCTGTAATGACTTTAACGAGTTAATGTTTGAAATTTGATTTCGTCCTAGAAATAGGGTGTCCAGTTGGGTTAAAGACTGCAAGGGGGTGAGGTCTGTAATCTGGTTGTCATACAAATCCAGGGTTAACAACTGGGTTAAGGAGGAAAGCGGACGCAGATCGGAAATTTGATTGTCACTTAAATAGAGATAAGTGAGTTGTTGCAGGGAGGCAAGGGGGCTAATATCGGAGATTTGATTGCGACTGAGATAAAGTAATGTGAGTTGGGTCAGGGAGGCAATGGGTCTGAGATCGGAGATTTGCCGATTACTAAAGGGGAGGACTTGTCTTCGGGAGAGAATCGCCGAGGCCCGATCGCACTCGGAGGTTCCAGCTTCTGCTAATAAAGCATCTACGGTTTTTTGGGTTTCTGGCGTCAGACTGTCTCGATTTTCACACCACTGGGCAAAGGTTGTATAAGTTTCTAAGCGGTTGGATTGGGCAACTGCCGGAAATCTCCCGGCCATCACTCCAGTCAGGGACAGCAAACAGGCGAGGGCGATTCTCGGAACGAGACGCTTCGCGATCGCACCAGGAATGGTCCTGCGATGCCCCGATTTCGTTGGGTATTCTCCGTTTTGATGTTGCGGGTCAGAACAGGATCTCAAGGGATTAGGGAGGGACATTCTCGGGTCCTCTGTGGCGATCGCTAATCTGGCTGCCGATCGCTTGCATCCCATCCGAATCAATCCGATCGATAAACTGAGTTTAAACATCTTTCTCTCCCCATGTATTATCCGCATGACCTCGATCAAGAGGTCTTTTTTCCCATAAAAACTGTTCATTTGGGGTTAACTCCTAGCCCTGTCCAAGCACTCAATTTGATCACGACAAATCGTTAATTTCATGTAGGGGCGCTTCGAGAAGCGCCTGTCCAAGAGCTCAATTTGATCACGACAAAGAGTGATGGAATGTAGGGGCGCTTCGAGAAGCGCCCCTGGGGCGCAAGCATTGCGCCCCTACAAGAAACAATGATTTTTCGTCATTAAATTTACCTCTTGTAGGGGCGCAAGCATTGCGCCCCTACAAGAAATAACGATTTTTCGTCATTAAATTTACCACCTTGACAGGGCTAGGGTTAAATCCCCCTCCAGGAGGTCAGTCTTCTCTAATTTAGATGAAAAACAGAACGCTTCAGTTGCCGATCGCCCCCGCTATTTTCCCCAGGATTTAGGAGAGGCAGTCACCCCCTGAAGGACTTACGCAATCTTTCAGATCAGCCCCTAAATGTAGAGGCGATTCCCGAATCGCCTCTACATTTAGGGTGGATTCTCCAAATCTGCGTAAGTCCTAGCCTTCTTCCCTCCTCCCTAGGTTTCTGAGTATTTCAACTCATTGAAAGCGGGTTAAGGGACCTTTGGGGTGCAATTGAGGCGATCGCCTTAGTTGCCTCGGGAGGGACAACATTTAAGTGACCTGACAATAGTTTTCCTCGATTAAAAAATGATTAAGATTTATAACTGTCACAATGGGTGACGGGATTGAGGGGTGAGATACCTCACTCTCTAATTTAGTTCTGGCTGAACCAAATCCCCCTTTCCATCAAGTTTTAAGGGCGTAAATTCAGTTAGATTGGAAGAACCAACCGTGATTCTACGCAGGCCCACCTAGAGAATTAGAAAGCATACAGGCAAAGGCTTATTGCTGGTTTTTGGATAAAATTTAATCCAGTCTGTCCGAATTTATTTAAAAGATTACGAAAATTTACTGAAGCGCCAAAACCTTACCCAAATTAGGATAAAAAAGGATAAGATTTTACCAACTAAATTAAACGAAAAGCTGACAAAAACTTCTCCTTTCTAAGGAACATTTGAAACCGCGATGAGTCCTAAAATTCTGAGAATGATATTTTTATTAAAAATCCGGAGTAGATGGTGATTACTCTGAACTTGGTGCATCCTACCCAAACTGCCCCCTCCCAAAGCTGGGACTTTCAGGACCAAGACGTGATTCGGATTGGCCGATCGCCGGATAATCATGTCATCCTTTATAGTGCAGTCGTCTCCCGCCACCATGTGGAATTGCATCGGATTGGCTGCAACTGGAAAATCGTTAACTTAGGGACTAATGGTACTTATGTGAACGATAGCCCGATTATCCAATCCCCAGTGATTGATGGGATGATCCTGCGCCTAGCCCGTTCTGGTCCCCAAATTCAAATCCAAAAAAAAGCCCGAGAATTTGAAAACGTGCGAAAGCATCGCGAGGGATTGCTGGCGGGGTAATTCGCCCTCAATCCCCCTCAACTTATGGGTCAACTCCCGGCGATCGCCCGCCGAATTTCCAACGCGGTAGCTGGGGCGAGGAGGACCCCGTTGCGATAATGTCCAGTAGCCAACAGCACATTCCCAAATCCCGCTAAGGGACCGATCACTGGCGCGGGTTGCCCTTCCGGACGGGGGCGCAATCCGGACCAAGTTCTCACAATTTCCCCCCGGGCTAAATCGGGACAAAATGCGATCGCCCGTTCCAAGATTTGCTGAAGTAAAGCTGGATCTCCCTCCATCGGGTCACCTTCCCCGGTAAATTCTACCGTGGCCCCCACCCAATAATCTGTCACGGGGTAATCACTGCCCTGACAGGGGACAATATGAACATCATCCCCGGTAATCACAGGTTGAAACTCTCCATTCCCCATCGGATTCTGCAACCGCAGTTGTACCGCTTGTCCCAAAACCGGACGAATCTCTACCGGCGACTCCAGTCCAGCAGTCAGCGGCGTGGAACCCAATCCTGCCGCCATCACTAGCCAATCTACCTCCAGATTGCCCTGAGTCGTTTCTAGGCGATCGCACTGTTTCAAGGACTCCGTTTCCAGATAATTAATCCGTTCAACCCTCTCCCCAAATCTAAACCTCACCCCGTTCCCTTCTGCCGCCCTGACTAAAGCATGAGTCAAGACAACGGGATCAACTTGTCCATCTTGAGGAGAATGAACCGCCCCCACAATCTCCACCTTTCCCAATTGCGGATAGCGTTGCCTCACTTCCTGGGGTTCTAACAGGTCTAATTGCCAGCCTTGAGTTCTACGAGTGGCTGCCAGTTTCTCCCATTGTGCCATATCCTCACCGGGAAAACAGAGCATAAGAATGCCTTGCCGGTTAAAGGAAATCGGCGCAGTTGCTTCTAATTCGGGAATCAGGGTTTGATAGCGCAAAATACTCTGTTCCCGTAACCGCCATAATCGGCCTTTGACTTTATGGCTGATGATGCCCATCAGTACCCCTAAAGCCGCTTGTGTCGAACCTTGGGCCGGTTGATGGCAGTCAATGACGGTAATCTCTAAATTGGGGACTAAGCTCAGTTCATAGGAGATCGCCGCACCCACAACACCGCATCCAATGATCGCAACCCGGGTCATATTTTAACTCTCAACATCACTCCTGGTTTCAGCAAAGAGGGGATGAAAATAACAGGTCAAGATAGGGTGAAAAAGGGAAGAATTTCCCATTCCCACCCTATCGGTCACAACTTAACCGCAGTCAATTTATCCGTTGGGAATCAGATTCAAGAAGGCGTCAAAATCTTTAATCGCTTCTGCGTAGTTCTGCACGGCCAGAGAATAGTTGCCGGCATCCGCTGCTGCATCGATCGTCTCGAAATGGACGAATAAATCTTGAGCAGTTTGACTGGCGATTTTTTTGGTTTTGCCACTGAGATTGCGGGAAACGTAGCCCATATCGCGACGTAAGTCACCCAGAGGCCCGTGAATAAATGTCCCGACATTCACCCAATCCCGATTGACGATGAACTGTTCGAGTTCATCCATGCGATCGCGCTGTTTCAGCACATTTCCTTCATACTGCTTGACGATTTCTAACTGAGTGGGGGAGTAGGCGGGGGGTTGCACCGCTTGCGGCGAACCGCAGCTCACCAAACACACCATCACCAACGCCAAAATAGAAGCGAGAATTGAACGATAACGTCTCATAGCCAGTTTTTTGCCTTTCACTAAAATGATCTTCACCAAAATATATCAAGATTGGGTACGGCGATCGAGGGTTGAGGATTCTCTCCCCCCTGTGCGATCGCCCCAAAGTCCGTATCACCGGTTAAACTTCCCTACGCCGAAAAAAGGGAATCAGTGCCTTTGTGACTTCTTCGGACCAATGTTCTTGGGGATAATGTCCCGCTTCTGCCAATTTCACCAATTCAGCATTATTAATGGAACTGGCGAAGCTTTCTCCTTGAGTTAGGGGCAGCCAAGGATCCAGAACCCCCCACAAAATGAGAGTGGGTTTGTCCCACTGGGGAAATCCTTCGGCAATTTCTGCCATTGCCTGCTTCAGTTTGAGATTGCGGATCGTCCACATCAGCGATCGCCCTGCGGAAGAACTTTTCAGAAACGGGCGACGGTAGATATCCAAGTCTGCGTCAGAAATGGTATATTTGCTGCCCGCTTCCAGGGTGCGATCGACCAGCAAGGGGTCCTGGGTCATCATTTCCCCCATTAACGGCAACCCCAGTTGCTGCATCTTCCAAGGCAGTTGGGAATCCGGTGTTACCGGGGCATTGAGCACCGCTAACCGGAGGACTTTATCCGGATGTCTCAGGGCAAATTGTAACCCCACAGACCCTAAAAATCCTTGGACAACTAGATAGCAGCGATCGATCTCCAGAGTGGTCAGAAAATTATCCAGGGCAGCAACAAAAGCATCGGGGGTATAGGCAAATTTGCTCTTTTCCGGTTTCCCCGATAACCCAAACCCAATCCAATCCGGGGCAACTGAACGGAATCCCTCCTCCGCCAGTTTGGGCATCACTTCTGTCCAGCAAAAGCTTAAGGCGGGCAACCCATGCAGCAAGACCACCGGGGGTTTGTCTGTTTCTTTTGCAGGCCGTTGCTCCAGATAATACCATTCCACGCCAGCGACTTCGACTCGCTTTTCTTCTAGTCCCACAATCCTATTTTCTCAACCTGAATGAATGTTATGAGTTTACTCCCCCAGGGACAAGGGAGCAATGATTTAATCCGAGATTTGCTGGACATCTGCGGATAATGGGGTATAATATCCGACAAGAGTTGAAAATGGATCAGCCACTCGCGCCCGACTTTAGATTTTTCTGCTTACCTTTGAGACTTAAACGCTTGGTTGCCGAGGTAAGGCAGATTCTTGAGTCTAAGAAGGTACGAGTCTAATCATCCTCATCGACCTTAAACAATCAAGTGCTTTTGGAATCTTTCTAAAAGCTTTGCGGGATACCGCCTCTATTACCTTTGAAGGTGATAGTGCTATCGTAGCATTGTCCGGAAATAACCGGAAAAATGTCGCGTAAATGTATCAGCAAGGGTTTTCCCAATTACTGTAAACAACCAGACCCTGGGCTAAATTACCCGGTCAGGACTTACGCAGATTTGGAAAATTCACCCGAAATGTAGAGGCGAGCAAGCGAATCGCCTCTACATTTCGCGTTTGCCCTCCCCAAATGCGTAACTCTTGCCGGTGATAGGTTTGAACCCATTTCTATCTGAATCGGACAATTGTCTTTAAACCAGGTTCAATTCTTTTAAAGCCGGTAAAAAGTTAGCATTTTCATGACTGGACCGACTCAATTTAATTAAGGCAAACCGCTCGATCGGTTCCAATTTAGCCCACTGTTCTAACGTTAAAGTCATTCCAAACTGTTGGGCTTTATCTTGCACCCCGTCCGGTATTTCTGCCTGATTCATCCAAGGGGGGTTGTCATCCACGGCTAAATCTTTGGCCGATTCCCCAGTCCGGTCTAAAACCAACCCTTGCAAAAATTGCCGATACTGGGTAATTTCTTCGGAACTCTGACAAGGAGTCTGAATCAGAGCTTCTCGGTCCTCTTTGTTAAACCGATTCCATTGATTCAGTTTCAGTTTAATCCCACAAGTATCTAATTTTAATCTAACTTGCATGGGAATGCAATGGAGAGATTCAACGAAATCTGCTTCAAATTTAAAAAAACGAGTCATAAGCCTTACCTTTTGAATCTAAGAGTAATTTGTTTGTTCTTATAAAATGTATAGCCCGTCTCAATATTAGTTGGAAACCGGGTTTCTTGACAAAATCACGGCCATTAGCAACAAATCTAGCAATTGTAGGGTGGGCAATGCCCACCAAACAGAAGGTGGGCATTGCCCACCCTACTCCTTTAACTTACGCTCTATAACATCGAATCCTAAATGTAGAGGCGATTCGCTTGCTCGCCTCTACATTTAGGGTGGAAGTTAGAAGCCGGGTTTCTTGACGCAATCACTGCCATTAACAACAAATCTAGGCTAGAAACCAGGTTTCTTGTCCCGGGACCTATTTATCGGAATTGTTTCAGATTTTGTTTTGTGGATTAGGGATTGGTTTAATCTAATTTACTCTATCCTGTGTCATCTAAAAAAAGGGGGCAGATGCCCCCTTTTTTTAAGTCACTCGCAACAGAACCTAGAAGTTCATTTCGGCTGCTTGTACTTTTTCGACCTGCTTTTTCTTCAGGACGAGCATAATTTGAGACAGAGTAACGATCGCAAAGAAAGCCAGCAATCCTTTAATCCGACCGGCACTTTGGAGGACGATTTCTCCATCCACCTGACCGAAACCACCGACATTGGGGTTATTGGTCAGCAATTGAGCCGCAGTCACTTCGTCACCTTCCGAGACGATTAACTCAGGACCGGCGGGAATGCTATCAACCACGGTCGATCCATCGGCAGTTTGAATGGTAACTTCATAACCGCCGCCTTCAACTTTGGCAATTTGGGAAATGGTTCCAGCCGCCGAAGCATTGAAGACTGTATTATTGCTCTTATCCCCAGTTGGATACAGCTGTCCGCGTCCCCGGTTACCCCCGACATGAACGGGGTATTTACCATAATGGATATTTTTATCCGTTTCCGGGTTCGGAGATAGGACTGGGAAGACAATTTCTTGATATTGTTCGCCCGGTAAGGGACCAACAATCAACACATTATCCTGACCTTCCGCATAGGGTTGGAAGTAAAGACCCCCGATTTTTTCCTGCATTTCTTCAGGAATGCGATCGGCAGGTGCAATTTTGAACCCTTCGGGCAACATGATCACAGCGCCGACATTCAGGGGTCCGCGTTCTCCACTGCCGACCACTTGTTGCACGCTGGTATCATAAGGAATTTTCACCACCGCTTCAAACACCGTATCCGGGAGCACTGCTTGAGGCAATTCCACCTGGGTATGTTTTTCAGCGAGATGGCAGTTGGCGCAAACGATCCGACCCGTTGCTTCGCGGGGGGTTTCTGGAGCTGTTTGTTGCGCCCAAAAGGGATAGGCTGCTGCTGATTGAGGTACGGCGATGTCAGAAGCAAGGAAAAGGGCGAGAGTTGCCACCGCCAACAGCACGCCTTTGGCTAAAGTGCGTCCACTCTGCCGCAGGATCCGCGACAAGGAAGTATGTTTCATCGGGAAAGAGAAGAGGTAAGCTAAACAGTCAAACAATGAGAAATTGAAATATATTGCATTCAGCGGCTTTTGGTTGGCCAAAGCGCTTATGACCACCAGGGGTTTTCCCCGGTGCGGAAGTCGGTTTCGGTCCAAGGGGTAAAGATGACTTTATCATCGACCTCGGTGGCATGAGCCAAAGCCAGAGACAGGGGTGCAGGGCCGCGAACCACTTTACCCTCACTGTTGTACTGGGAACCGTGGCAGGGACACATAAATTTGTTTTCGCTGGCGTTCCAGGGGACAACGCAGCCGAGGTGAGTACAAACGGCGTTAATCCCGTAGTCGGTCAGGGTTTTGTCTTGATCCACCACCAGGTAGGTGGGGTCACCTTTGAGACCTTGGGCCAACACGCGATCGCCGGCATTGTGACTCCCTAAAAACTGGCTCACGCTGACATCATTGCCCAGGGCATCTTTAGCGGTAACGCCACCCCCTGCCGCGCCACTCGACGGCGGGATAAAATATTTGACCACCGGATACAAGGCTCCCAGTGCCGTCCCCGTGACTGCACCGAAAGTCAGTAAGTTCATAAATTGGCGACGCCCCATGCTGGGGACGTCAGGATTTCCAGAAGCTTGAGCCATGACCTATCTTGCTACGTCTGTGTTAAGTTGTATGTCTTAGCCGCTCATCTAAGGGCTAAAATTGGTGAACCCTAGTTTAAACAATTCCTCATATCGAGTCTGTCACTACCGGGGCAAGGCAGGGACAATCCCCAGGGAAATGCTGAATCTCCAGCCTTTCTCAACAGATTATTACATTCTTTGACACTTCGATCGCATTTTTGCATTTCGCTGTCAATTTTTGTAACAAACTGTAAAGATTCAGATTTTACGGACTCTCTCTATGACCGGACAGGACTTACACCAGCTCTTGCTTTCCAAGTGGGGCCGCTCTTACGATATCCAAGTGCGGCGCACTCAGGGGAAGATTTTCCTCTTGATTATGTGGAAATACCTCGAACAAGCCTCTTTCCCTATGAATGAGTCGGAATATCTGGCTCATTTGGATGTGGTTGCCAGTTATCTCAATGCCTGGGGTGGCATCGAACAGGTGCAGGATTACCTAGCAAGCACCCGCGAACGTCCCCGCCTAGGCAAGGCGGTGAGCATTCCCATTGATTTGGGCGATCGCGCTTCCGAATGGATGCTCGAAAATTTCTAAATTGCCCATTGTCTATTCTGAACTTCTCCCTTCGTCTCGATCGCCTTCCTCCCCTTCACTGGGGCGATCGCTCAACTCATTCCTGACCCTTTAACCAATTGACAACTTGCAATATTCCCAGGACAGTAGAGAAGGGGAACATTGAGTCGTCAGGGATCGGCGGCTTCCCTATGAATTGAGCCTGATGAGTCTATCTTAAGTTAAGAAACTCCGGTGTGACGTCACATCAAACGGACAAACAGAACGCGCTCAACAGAGGGAATCACCTCAAGCGCTAATCGAATGGTAATCCTCAATTTTAGGAAAAAGCGCCGGTAGTTTTGGGAGGGTAACCGTAAAAGTTGTCCCCTCTCCCACGGTACTTTCTACCCAAATTTTACCCCCAAGTAAATCAACCGATCGCTTAACAATTGCCAATCCCAACCCACTCCCGGCATTAGCGGCCACATTTTTCGCCCGATGAAACAGCGTAAACAAATTCGCCCGGTCCTCCGGAGGAATCCCGATGCCTCGGTCCTTGATTCGGAAAATGATTTCCCCTTCATTAAAAGTAAAATCACAATAAATAGAACTGCCCTGGGGAGAATACTTGACCGCATTCACCAGCAAATTCAAAATAATTTGGCGCAGTAAGGTGGGATCGGTCATCAACGGTTCAGAATCGCCGGTCGTGGTCAAAACCATGCGATGAGTCACATCGGTTAATTTTTCCACATCCTGCCAGACATCTTCGCATAAACTGGCAAAATAAACCGGAACCGATTGAATATGTAATCCGCCACATTCAGCCTTTCCTAATGTTAGGAATCCTTCGATAATATTGCTGGTATGTTTAACGGTTTCATCAATTTTTTGAAAATACTTAAGTCGTTGCTCAGGGGTCATTTTTTGACTGTGGAGCTTTAGCAAATCATTTGCTGCCGCAATCACGGTTAAAGAACCTCGTAATTCATGAGATAACATCGACACAAAGTTAGGCGTGAGGGGAGTGCGTAAGTTGTCGGCTTCCGCATCTGCTGGAGAACTTACGCAATCGATTAGGGGTTCCTCCATCGGTTCAACAATCCCCTGATAGCCAATTACCTGACCTTTGCGATCGCGCAAAATCCGGATCGTATCTCGCACCCAGGCAATCGTGCCATCTTGACGATAGATCCGAGACTCAAAATTTTCCACATCTCGCTGAGTGCGTAACACTTGCATTAATTGTTCATATCGTCTCTGTTCCACATACAGTTGATTCCCCATATTTTTGACCCCAGCTATCAATTCTGCCCCCGACTCATACCCATAGATGCGAGCTAAAGTTCGATTAGCCCTGAGATAGCTGCCTGTCGGGGTAATCTGAAAAATTCCAACTGCAGCGGTATCCAGAAACCTGGAATACTTGAGAACGATTGGCTGGGGATCGGGACCTGGAGAATCGGGCAAGTCGAACGCAAGAATTTTCATCATGATAGGTGAAAGCTTTGGTATAAAACGATACGCAGCTCTATTTTTAGGGGTCGGCAATCAATCGTCGATCGCCACCTGAATTTTAAAACCGAAGGAGATGGTTAGCGTCCGTGCTGAGTGCGGTTCCATCCGGATTGCAGTATTATAGGAGCTAGTGGATCTTTAACAACGTATTCAGCATTACAAAGTCTGGAATTTCTACTCAAAACAATCAGGGACAGAAATCAGATCTTGGACGAGCCACCTCCCCCAATCATCAATCGCACGGAGAGTTTTCCCGATCGACGTAACATCAGTAGATCCTGTCATAACTCACAACCGCCCCATTTGGCAAGCACTTAGACCCATTACAGGGAACGTTCACTTTATCTGTGCCATCCGCGTAACGACCAGAATCCTGATTGAGAAAGGGTTAGCAAATTTAAAATCTCAAATTTAAATTTGAAAATTTAAATGAATAGCTACAATGGGCTCAAGACAGGGGCGCTGCTCAGGGGATTTCACTCTATTACAGCCCCACGAACAGCCAGAATCCTGAGTTCTCAAGAGTTGAAAAATCTCAAGTTTCAACTCTCACCGTTCAAATTGTACCCCAGATTGAGCCTAGAGCGAAGACATTGATTGTACTCTGGCACGCGATCCCTTCAGGTTCCGATCGCGAGAATTCTGAGGGACGCTCAAGAGTCTGTCACATTCACTACTCCACTCTAAAATTGTATGACAGATAGCACAAGGGCGATCGCCCATCTGCACCCCTCTGCCCACCGGCGATCGCCCTACCACTGAACCCAAACCGCTTATTTTCCCATTGCCTTCACCAATCCCACACCCCCAAAATAGAGGGTCAGGACTGCACCGGCAAATAAACTCTGGGTCAGGGGATCAGTAGAGGGGGTTAAAATCGCCCCTAAAATGGCAGCACCCAGCACCACATAACGCCAACCTGCCAGCATTTTTGTAGAAGAGACGATTCCCAGCAAACCCAGCAGCGCCTGGATCACCGGGATTTGAAACGCTAATCCCGTGCTAAATAATAGCAGCAGCACAAACTCAAAATAGCGATCGATCGACCACATTTGCTCCACCACCCCCGCCCCATAGCTGACGAAGAAATTGAGGGCAGCAGGAATCAAAGCGATATAAGCAAAAACGAGACCCACACCAAACAACAGGGTTGATCCCAGCACAATCGGACCAATAATCCGACGTTCCCGCAGGGACAGTCCCGGCAGGACAAACTGGATAATTTGGTAGAGAACAAATGGACTCGCCACGACCAATCCGCTATAACCAGCAACCTTGACTGAGACAAAGAAAAATTCTCCCGGTGCCAGTTGCAGAAATTTGGCTCCTTTTGCGGGGACCTCTAATAAGTGAACGATCGGTTTGACAAAAATGAAGCACCCCACCATCCCGGACACTACGCCAATCAGGGAATAGAAGATTCGCATCCGCAGTTCTTCCAGGTGATCGAAGATGGACATCTCCACCTCGTCCGGGAAGTCGTCGATCGGGTCATCCTCAGTAGGGTTAAGGTTACCGGGGTTGTAAAGTTGGGGGGGGTCTTGCTGGGTCACGGTCTCCAGGTCTGAACTTGGGGTCATGAGTCAGTTGCTTGTCGAGGGTTCGTTTTCTATTTTAGAGGGAAGCGTCCGGTGGTCGGCATCTTTTCCCCCCAGAAATCCCCCAACCCGCTCAAATCCCCGCTTGTTAGAAGGGGGCGGAATCCATTGGATAGACTTTGTTCGGGATGGATGAAATACTCAGAAGCATCAGAAGGATTGCAGTGGCGATCGCCCCAGGGTCAAACGACCGGGTTTGAGGAATCCCCTTTTACAGTTCTCAATGGAGGGTCTGGTTACAAATCAAGCCCATCTGGAGAAAGTCTGATAGGTATTATTAGTGAGAATCTACTGCGACCCAGTTTTCTGTCATCTAAAAATCGGATTGCTTATTTGTATGACAATATAATTTAATTTACTGGACAGTCAAAAGGGTAGTCCTAAATATGTAATGATTCATTATTATCATGAATAAAATACAATAAGGCCCCAACATGATTATCTAATTTTTTAGAAAACGATAAAGTTTTTATAACCAGCCTAGAAACTCGTTGCCTTAAGGTATTATTGAACCATTCAATATGGCTGGTTTTACCGCTATCTTTGCTTACCGGCTTAGGGAGCATCTCAAGAAGGCTCATAGACCTAACCCCCCAACCCCCTTCCCTACGAGGGAAGGGGGAGCAAGACTTGTAAATTCCCCTTTTAGGCCAAATTGAGATGCTCCCCCGGCTTATGTCTGATTGTTGGGAAAACACAGGCATATGCTTGCCAAAAATCTGTATGGCACAGGTTTCAAATCCTGACGAACCGTAGCCAATGGTGTTTTTGTCATATTCGTAGCTAGAGGGGATGTCAACCGTATAGGTTTGACGAATTTCATTAACTGGGTCGCGACGTGTTAAGCTAGTCCTTGTCGATTTATCTTTTTTTTCGGGATCGGCTTCTTCGAGGGAAATTTCCCCAATGATAATGTGGTCAGGGTCGCCTACTTCTTCCAGATATATTTTAAGTTTTCCGCCTTTGTTTAAATCAGATTCGCGCTTGGTGCAGGTCTAGACGCAGAACTCCCCAATCAGGGACGACAAAAGGATCGTGGGTAATGCTTTGATTAGAAGTTAGTTCCAAAGCATAGTTAGATTGGCTCGGAACGTAACCAATTTTCTGGCGGTGTTCTGTTAGGCTAGCAATCTGACCCCATTCAACTAAATTTGTTTGTGATAAGGGAGAAAGACCGCCCTCGGAGAAAGACCAACCGGGTATGTTTTGCTGCTTAAACTTAGCAGTGACAGAATCAAAATTGCCATTGAATAAAGTCGGAACTGTATAGTCGCCTCCCATTGCCGGTATGGGATTGTTATCTTCACTGACTGATATTCGATCGCCGCTGGGATTATCAGGACGCAATTCATCGCCCCCACCAAGTACAGAATTAAACCAACCCGTACCGATCCCTTCCCAAGGCGCGGATTCATTGCCAAAATTACTCAAGTTAGCATTAGCATGGTCGGTTACATACCAAGGAATTTCTCCCTCGGCTAAATCCCCTAAGCGGTGATAAATTGTTTGTCCGTTCCGAGCGGGAATTTGACTCGGACTGAGGTCGGCAGTTCCCGCATACCAAGCGGCTGCGGTTTGATGCGGGCCACCTTGGTCTAAAGAAAGGTCAAAACCTACTAAAGAACCTAGGTTGATATTCCAATCGGCAGAGGATAATTCTTGACCATTGAGGGTATCGCCCGTTCCGTTGGTTTGATAGTAATTATCCGCATAAGTTACGTTGTCCCAAACGACTATTTCTGGGTCGAAAATATTCTGAAAAAATCCCGGTGGAG
>NZ_JAMXOT010000152.1 GCF_024220515.1 Oscillatoria sp. HE19RPO | reverse complement strand
CCCCCTTAGCAACGCCATCGGGTTAGGGGGGGTCCAAATGTTGAGGGAAACACTCCAATATTTAAGACAGGAAATAGACGCTTTTCATCCCGGGGGGAGGGGACCCCACCCTAACCCTCCCCTTGCCAAGGGGAGGGGACCGGAGGTGGAGTTAAATCCTAGCCCTCTTCAGGTGGTAAATTTAATGACAAAAAATCCGGGTTTTTGTAGGGGCGCAATGCTTGCGCCCTCCGGAGGGCCTGCGCATTGCGCCCCTACGTGAAATAACGAAGGGGTTTTGTTGTTTATTCTGCCAACGCCGTCGCTTCAGTATCGGGAGTGGGTAACGGATGAGTCAGAAATGCATACTCCTCCACCACCTGATTCCCGATTAAATGCTCTTGGATGATCCGCTCAATCACCTCTGGCGTGGCAGAACGATACCAGACCCCATCGGGATACACCACCAAAATGGGCCCATCACAGCAAACCCGCAAACAGTTGGCTTTCGTGCGAAACACACAATCGGGACGAGTCGGAGTGACGCGATCGAGCTTTAACGCTTTCAGCCGTTGTTTCAAATAATCCCAAGCCGCCAAACCCTCCTCTTTAGAACAACACTTCGCCAAAGTCTGGTCCGCGCAGATAAAAACGTGCCGCTGAATCTGCTTTAATCCCAACGTCTCAACACAAGACTGCAAAGGACTCTCATCCCCAGGTTTACAAGTAACTTGTTCCGGAATTGATTTCTCCATAATCCCCTCCTCTCCTCTCCTCTGTGAAAATCTGTGTAATCTGTGGTTGAAAATCTGTGTAATCCGTGGTTCCCATCCCTCTTCCCCACCCCCTACCCAAAGGTCCCCTCCAAAAAGTTCGGGAACCCGTACAGAACTAATAGTTGCGTTCAGTACAAACATTCCGCTAAATTAGCACTCATGAGGCGAGAGTGCTAAACCTACTCCCCAAAAGATGACTAAGAAGAGATAAAACTCAAGCCAGTCAAGACTTTTGAGACCAGAGGGCCAGCGCTTTCAGCCGAATCGACTATAGATATGGATAAGGAGGATTTTACATGGCTGCCGTTTCTTTAAGTGTTTCTACCGTTAAACCCCTGGGCGATCGCGTGTTTGTCAAGGTCAGTGCTTCTGAAGAAAAAACTGCCGGTGGCATTTTGCTCCCCGACACCGCCAAAGAAAAGCCCCAGGTTGGTGAAATTGCAGCAATTGGTCCCGGCAAGCGCAACGACGATGGTTCTCGCCAAGAGTTAGAAGTCAAAGTCGGTGACAAAGTGCTCTACTCCAAATATGCAGGCACCGACATCAAACTCGGCACCGATGAGTTCGTCCTGCTCGCCGAAAAAGACATCCTGGCGATCGTTGGCTAAAACGGGTAACCCCCTCAACAAGTTTTACCCTTCCATCTGATTTCAACTTCAACTGAAATAGTACACCTCATACAAACTGCAAAGGACACCTATGGCTAAACGTATTATCTACAACGAAAACGCTCGTCGCGCTCTGGAACGAGGCATGGACATCCTGGCAGAAGCCGTTGCCGTCACCCTAGGACCCAAAGGCCGCAACGTGGTGCTAGAAAAGAAATTCGGCGCACCTCAGATCGTCAATGATGGGGTCACCATTGCCAAAGAAATCGAACTAGAGGACCACGTTGAGAATACCGGGGTAGCTCTAATTCGCCAAGCCGCCTCCAAAACCAACGACACCGCTGGTGATGGAACTACCACCGCAACGGTTTTGGCCCATGCAATGGTCAAAGAAGGACTCCGCAACGTCGCCGCTGGTGCCAATGCGATCGCCCTCAAACGCGGAATTGACAAAGCGACTGCATTCTTAGTCGAAAAGATTGCTGCTCATGCTCGTCAGGTCGAAGATACCAAATCCATCGCTCAAGTCGGAACCATCTCTGCCGGTAACGATGAAGAAGTCGGCAACATGATCGCCGAAGCAATGGATAAAGTCGGTAAAGAAGGCGTGATTTCCTTGGAAGAAGGGAAATCCATGACCACCGAACTGGAAATCACCGAAGGGATGCGGTTCGAGAAGGGTTATATTTCCCCTTACTTCGTCACCGATACCGAGCGCATGGAAGCCGTCTTCGATGAGCCTTTCATCCTGATCACCGACAAGAAAATCAACCTCGTCCAAGACTTGGTGCCGGTGTTAGAGCAAGTGGCTCGTGCCGGTCGTCCCCTGGTGATTATCGCTGAAGATATCGAAAAAGAAGCCTTAGCAACCTTGGTGGTGAACCGCCTGCGGGGTGTGCTGAATGTGGCTGCTGTGAAAGCGCCTGGATTTGGCGATCGCCGTAAAGCGATGCTCGAAGATATCTCCGTGCTCACCGGCGGTCAACTGATCACCGAAGATGCCGGTTTGAAACTGGACAATACCAAGCTGGATATGCTCGGTAAAGCCCGCCGCATCACCATCACCAAAGACAGCACCACCATCGTTGCCGAAGGTAACGAAGAAGCGGTCAAGTCTCGCTGCGAGCAAATCCGTCGTCAGATGGAAGAAAGCGATTCTTCCTACGACCAAGAGAAGCTGCAAGAACGGTTAGCTAAACTCGCCGGTGGTGTTGCCGTCATCAAAGTCGGTGCCGCAACGGAAACCGAAATGAAAGACCGCAAACTCCGCTTAGAAGATGCCATCAACGCCACCAAAGCGGCTGTTGAAGAAGGTATCGTTCCTGGCGGTGGTACCACCTTGGCTCACCTGACCCCAGTCTTAGAAGAATGGGCCAATGCTAACTTAACGGGTGAAGCTTTAACCGGAGCTTTAATCGTGGCTCGGGCGATCGCTGCTCCCCTGAAGCGGATTGCTGAAAACGCCGGACAAAACGGTGCTGTGATTGCCGAGCGCGTGAAAGAGAAAGAATTCAACGTCGGTTACAACGCTGCCACGAATGAATTTGTGGATATGTTTGAAGCCGGTATTGTTGACCCTGCCAAAGTGACTCGTTCTGCTCTGCAAAACGCAGCTTCCATCGCCGGAATGGTGTTAACCACCGAGTGCATCGTGGTTGACAAACCCGAACCGAAGGAAGGCGCTCCCGCAGGTGCCGGAATGGGCGGCGGTGACTTCGACTACTAAGGTCTAAATGGGTGGCGTTAAAGGTTAGTTAACGCACCGTGAAATAAAAGGGGGGTGGGCTGTTGCCTGCCCTCTTTTTGTTTTTGGGGGGAAGGTGATAAAAAACCCGCAGGCTAAAGCCTGGGGCTATACGGACGAAGCCTGCCTTCGCAGGCTAAGAGAGAATGTAGAGGCGATTCGCGAATCGCCTCTACTTGTTTTGGGGGTTATTGCTATCAAAAAACCCGCAGGCTAAAGCCTGGGGCTATACGGACGAAGCCTGCCTTCGCAGGCTAAGAGAGAATGTAGAGGCGATTCGCGAATCGCCTCTACATTTAGGTTTGGCCCTTTCAAAATGCGTAGTTCCTGGCTATAATTGACCCAATAAACGCTTTTATAATCAACCAATTTACGATTGAAGAGGGATGAGGAACCGATGACAGATGAACTTCGCCCGGAGTACGATTTACGCAGTTTACGGGTGAGAAAAATGGGGTCAAAGCGCAAAAGTTTCGGTGGGAAAACCATTCAACTCGCTCCGGATGTAGCGGAGGTGTTCCCCGATGCAGAAGCGGTGAATGAGGCTCTACGGTTTCTGATTAGAGTAACTCAGGAAAATCAACCCCCTATTCCTACGAAACAAGGGGATGGTTAGGGGGAGATTTAAGTCTATTGCTAGATGGTAAAATTGGGTGCGGCATCGATTTTTAACAGCCGAATTTGGTATTACGCAATCTATAACATCGACCCTTAAATGCGTAGTTACGGGCTATAATTGACCCAATAAACGCTTTTATAATCAACTGATTTACGATTAGTATTCTAGTCTGGGAGGAAAGGCAAATGACTGAGGCGATCGCACTCGATTCAAAAGAAATTTGGGAAATTTTCCACCCGCGCACTCTTAATTCTGCAAAACTGTTGGAAATTGCCCAAAAGACTAATGCCTTAGCCGCAGAGGTAGAACAAGATTGGGAAGAACTTCCCGAAGAACGGCGAAAACTGCTCACCACCTTGGCTTATGCCGGAATTGAACCGCCTCCAGGCATTCAATGGAAATTACGCCACTTCATCGATCGCTTGTTTGCAGTTGGGATGTTGTTAAAAGATTTCAATGCCTGTGAAGTTTATGTAGAAGCTTCTGAACGTCTTCTCAACGCCATTTTCAGTGGAATAGAACGCGAAAATGAGGATTATCAAGCCGCACTGTCGGCAGCATTAACAGAAACATCTGCCAACGTGGAAAGTTCCAAGGCAATGACAGCGGAGGAAGCCGGTGAATGGATCAGAGAAATTTCAGATGAAGCGTCTAGAGATATTTGAAAGAATTCAGCAAAAACTGGTGCAAGTCTCTATGTAGAGACAGTTTGAGTTAGGGTTGCATCAGAATCGATGACAAATTAATTGGGTCAACGGGTTCGGTCCTCTCGCAAAAGAGCTACACTATCGCTAAAGGTGGATTCTGCATATTTTGCTCTAGCGCGATCAAGTTTTTCCCAGGCTTGTGCTGCGATCGCCTGCTGTTTGAAGGCTTCAGTAATGAATATATACATTTGAAATCCTGATATTAAGACGGATTTAATGAATGACTAAATACGTCAAGTATTAAAAGGGCTTTTTCAGTTTAGCTCGCTTATGCCAACCCAAATAAGGACACGGCAATGCCGTGTCCTTAAGTTTATTTTAATTTAGGAATTGCGCTTTTGTGATTCAATGGCATCCCTAAAAAATTTACTTTGACTTAAAACCGCTGAATATAAATGTATTCAGAAACCCGGTAGAATAATAATTCTGATTCTGGATTTCAGAGACGATCAATTCAGCGAGAACTTTGGCAGATTCGAGTCCTTCAGCAATAATCTGGTCATTACCTCCCCCAGCCATAATCATTTCAGTCGTTTCTGGCTTCCTATATTCCATGAGGATATCTTCAACAATAATCGAGTCATCACTGTTTGAATCATAAACTCGATCATTTTGATAAACGGCTATTTTTTCTAAACCGACCTCATGAAATAGGGCAGGTAAATAAGCACCTATATTATGATCTCCTTTGCCTTTTGCCCTGATTCCCTGATGAAAGTATGACCAAAACCGAAAAAGAGAAGTTTGATGTTCAACCGATAAGCTGTTGAGCAAGGAACTAAATTCTAAGCGATTAAGTAAATTTATTGGTTCCACTGCTAAGATTAGTCCACCTGGTTTAGCAATGCGTTTCATTTCTGCTAACACTTTTTTCGGATCGTAGCAGTGAATCAGTAATGTTTGACAAGTGATTAAATCAAAACTATTACGGGGTAAGCTGAGGTTATGGGCATCCTCTTGAATAAAATGTAATTCCGAAAACGTCACTTCTTTTTCGATAAAAGTAAAAGTTTCTCTTGCTTTTACCAACCAAAAAGATTCAATATCAACTCCCACAAAATGTAAGGGTTGAGAAAGAAATGGAATTAAGAGGCGTGACCAATGTGCCAACCCTATACCGATATCCGCAATACTATTAACCTGGGATAGATTGAACCTCTTAGCCAAGAGTTCCAAGAAATCTGGATTCCACCATTCAAAGCGATAGTCCTGAAGATACTGATAAGAATGTATTTTTTCGCTCATACCCTAAACAGCAACAACTGTCTTTAGTGATTTTTCTAATTGACTGAAAGAAGCTTCGACCTTCGCGAGAAGTTCACAAAATCTGGGTTGCACCAAGTCGGTATTATCAATGACAGACTTGATACTCTTAATAGTCGCTAAAGATGCCGAAAGCATTTGCTCAGAAGGCGGATGAACATGAGGGTTATTTGGTTCTCCGGCTTCTTGGCGATAACGCAGTACCTCATGGGCAACTACCAGACTATGAAATGCTTTATCTAGAGGACGTTCTTTATTTAAGATGCTTGATTTGGCATAGTGCTTTTTGTCACCCAACTGTACCATATCAGTGTAGTGCTGATAACATAATTCATCTAAAAATACAAGATTATGAGTCAGTTCATGCACTAAAAATTCGGCAATATCCATATCTGTCCAGTTGCGTTTGATTGCACACCAGATAAATCCAGGTGCATCAGATATTGTTCCCCCTCCTGAATTCGGCGATCGCACATAAAATAAAGTATGAATCACTAGATCGAATATTGTGCCTAGAGAAGGATTGACTTGGTTTAATAGGATCTGACCCTTGTTCACATAACTTAATGCTTCCTCCATTGATGCAAGAGGGGTATTCAAATCAATTTTTGTTTTTAAATCGGTTAAAATTCCATCGTCTTGATATTTAACCGATATTTTTTTGATTCGCTCTATATCAAAACAAAATTTATCTAAATTTGCATGAATTGGAATAGGAGTTTCTGAAAAATATTTGTTTAAAAAACAAATATAGTATTTTTTTAATTCTTGAATGCTGTTGATCGTCTTTTGCTCGGTACTACAAGCTAAAAGAAAAATAGTTTTTATGCAACTTTCAAAACCATTAAGATAAAACATTTTGATTCTCCGGTGTTCTCTTTAGATAATGTTTACTTGTGAGGCATCAATTCAAGCACCAAATTTTTGCTTGCCTTCAAAAAAGAAAGACGATTGATACACTTGTTACTGTAAGAGGCTAAATGTAGGGGCGATTCGCGAATCGCCCCTACATTTAGAGACGAGCTAAATTTTTGCCAAATTTCAATGAAATTAATTAAAAATTTTCCGCTTCTAAGTCATGGGCAATCATAACCAAGACATTATTTTCACCGTTTTCGGTGTACATACTGCGGACTTTAGTCGCAACTGCTTTTGTCTGTTTAATTTCATCAGTCGATACGGTATTGGCCAGATTTGCAATTAAATCCTGAACGTTATTTTGCATGATCATAATTGCGGAACTCCTAAATTTGGGTAATTTAGTTTTTTCCAGTATTGAAAACAAAATCAGTTCTAGCCATGCTAAAATGTCCTATTTTATCCTGATTTTGGTTAAGAAATATTTCAAGCAAAATCGTGAAATATCTTGCGATGCCGTGTCGGAGTGAGTTATAATGGCGGAAACCTTTACCCCATCTTGACTATATGGTTGTTACAGAAGTGTTACAATTTGCTGATCGCCTCGTCTTTGCCGAAACGGGAAAACACTTAGATGACATTCAAAAGGCTGTGGTGAAAGGGGTGTGGCAAGGGGAAAGTTATGAAGAAATTGCCCAAGAATGTCATCGCAGTGAGAGTCGGGTTAGGGATGTCGGTTATAAGCTGTGGCAAATTTTGTCAGAACGGTTATCCGAAGAGGTAAATAAATCTAATTTTCGGGCAACGATTGAAAGGCTACATATCCCAATTAATTCGTCTCAAGTAGTTGGGGTAGGAATTCATAGCCACTTTAATTTATGTTCAGACACATCAGAGAAACATAAAACAACGGATTCTACCAAAAGTCAAGCCGGTGTAAACTCTTTTATAGATTTAGCACTTGCCCCAAAGATTACTCACTTTGAAGGACGCAGGGAGGAACTGGAAAAACTTTCTGAGTATATTTTGCATCAACCCACTCGTCTCATGGCAGTGTTGGGATTAAATGGTATTGGCAAAACAACGCTGGTGAAGCGATTTATTGACCTACATTCGCCACAGTTTGATGCAGTCATTTGGAAAAGTCTGAAATTTCCGAAAACCCTAACTCATCTGCTGCATGATATTTTGGCAACTTTCAACCAAGAAACGGAAAAGAGTCTAGGGCTTGATGAACAGATTACTCAATTATTTGAACTGTTATCCGCTCGCCGATGTTTGCTGGTTTTTGATGATGTACAAAATCTGTTTATTTCTGGACAATTTGCGGGACAGTACCCACTTGAATATACAGACTATAAAACGTTTTTCCAAATGATTGCTGAGATTGCACATCAAAGTTGTTTAATCCTGATTAGTCAAGAAAAATCGCCAGAGATGATTTCTTTGGATACCGAGTTATATCCGAAGAAATCTTTAGAACTAGGAGGGTTAGATGCTGACGGTGGAGACTTTCTCCAATATCAGGGATTACCTCGTCAAAAAAATTTACTTGAGTTAAGCAACCTTTATCAAGGACATCCTGTATATTTGCAATCTATCTCTATTTTAATTAAAGAGGTTTTCTCTGAGCGCGTCGATGAGTTGATGGCTGAGGATAGTTTAATTTTTCCCGAAGATATCAAACTGCTTTGGGATACCTTGTTGATGAGGCTATCTCCGGTGGAACAAGAACTCAGTTTAGAGATGAGTCGGGCAAAAGCCCCGATTTCCAGAGATGATTTAAGAAAATCTTTAAACTTGTCTTCTTTGGAACTTGTCAATGGATTACAGTCTTTGAGTAGAAGATATCTATTAAGTAAAGTTGATTCTGATGAAATATTATTCACTTTGTTGCCAGTATTTGAAGCATATCTAAAAAATTTCCATTCCTCTTAACCTAGCAAGCCTAAATTTGTCAAAATTTGAAAAAAATTTGACATCACTTATAAAGTCCACCTCCAGGGATAACCAACAATTAGTTCTCAGGGTCGATTTGTTGTAAAATTTAGAGAAGGTTCTGCTTGAGGTCTGGTAAGTGGCGATCGATGACATCCCACATTTGATCTCAGAGTAAGTCTTGGATCTTCTGATTTCTTTCGCTCCCACAAAAAATCGGGGTTATCCCCGACTTACTTGGTTGATATGGAAGGGATTGATGTATAATGGACTCAGATTGTGGGAAATCTATAATATTTGGCAGGTGGGGGAAGATGGGGGAAAGTGCTGACTAGGCGACTGGGAGGGAGGAAGGCGCGCTGTTGCTGTCAGTCAGGGCGATCGCCTCTATTCTGTAAGGTCTAGAAACAACGCTTGTTACTGTTCGGATGGCTTGTTATTCTCACTCGCAACTTGTGCCAGTTCTTCTTGCAAAGAACGAGATAACCGATTAGTCGTTATGAAAAGATACCCACACATTAACACCCCATAAAAGGGCTGGATAAATTTGGCAACTCCGGGGTAATCTATGCAATAGAAGACTAAGGAAAATAGGTGAAATACTGTACTCGCTAGAATTACTCTTCTCACAAAGCTCAGTGAATTCAAGAGTAACGGCTTTAAATTAAAACTCAAATACACGAAAAGGCCGGATAGCCCTAAGCCAATGATTGTCAAAAGAATCCCGATTAAATTTTCGTTCTCAAACGTTAAATATAGATAAAATTCAACCAGGTTGTTGAGGATACTGAGTATCCCAACTACACCCAAAAAAGCTTTTAATGACCCAACTGATTCTTTCATGAAATTGACCTGGGGTATTATAAATCCTTCCCGATGTTTGCTCTAAGGACGTGATGAAGGCGATCGCCTATGGGTCAGAGGGAGGTAGATATTAACGTAGGGACAGGGCAGTACCCCGTCCCTACATTGGAATTGGCTTTGAGGAAATTGTCCGAGCATTTTGCCTAATTCGGATGGATTTCTGACTACTCGTAAATTTTCCGACTCCCCATCTCGTGAGGATCGGGCAGAGACATATCCTCCCAATGTGAGGGTTCAAAATATGCCCCGCGTAAATCGGCCTCACTTAAATTGGCTCCTCGCAATTCGGCTACATTAAAGTTTGAACCACATAAACAAGCGCCTTGCAAGCTCACTTCGGTTAAATTGGCTTGGAACAAGTTGGATTGTACCAACATCGCTCCAGTCAAATCGGCATTTTGCAAGTTGGCATGGGATAAATCGGCTTTACTCAAATTTGCCTCACATAAGTCACTCCGAGACAAATTCGCACCATTCAAGGATGCAGCATGAAGGTTGGTCCGAAACAAAAATGAGACGCGCATCTGGGCTGAACTCAAGTTCGCAGCGCTTAAATTGGCTAAGGAGAGATTGGCACCGCTGAGTTTTGCGCCACTGAGGTTGACTCCCTCCATCTGCACACTATTGAGGTCTACCCCATTCAGAAAAGCTTGGGTGAGATTGACTCCGGTGAAGGATGCTCCGCGCAACAAGGCTCCACTCAATCGGGCACCGCTGAGGTTGGCCCAATTGAGGTTCGCATTCACTAAGTTAGCCGATCGCAAGTTAATCCCTCGCAAATCTGCCCCACAAAAATTCACCCCGCCCACATTCGCTAACCGCAAATTCACCCCGGACAAAATTGCCCCACTCAGTCGCGCCCCGGTGAGAATCGACTTAACCAAATATGCTCCTTTTAAGTTCGCTTTGGTTAAATCCGCATGAGTCAGCCTCACTTCATTTACCTTAGCAAAACTCAAGTCAGCGCGATGTAAAAAAGCCAGATGTAAATTGGCTCCAGTCAAGATGGCTCGGGATAAGTTGGCCCCGACAAAATAAGCCCCAGAAAAATCGCATCCGGCTAGGTTGGCTCGTTCCAGGTTCGCTCCGTTTAAATTAACATCTTTAAACGATCGCTCTCCTGCTGCATACCGTTCGAGGAGTTCATTAGTATCCATTTTACGTTACTCTCCTTATGGCTTAAAAGCCCCTTATTCTTTACTGGATTCCGTTGCCCCCTAAGCACTGAATTAAATTTGGGCATCGCTGGGGCTTGCCGTCCCGGTTTTTTTTATGGAAAAAATGGGATTTTTTTTGACATAAACTCTTCCTATCTCTATTAAATCATTATTAAGGATAAAAAACAAGACGCTGAAGCGATGGATTTGGTGCGCGAACGGGGGTAAAAAGTTGAAAATAGCAATTGAATGAGTGAGCCGCTTTTTTACACCCAGTTGGTTGTTTATCTCCGGTTTTTGCCGCATCTCAAACCGATTCGGTATTTTCTGTACCCGATTGCTCCGAAACGAAGTGTTTCAGGTGGGATTGGCGCAGATCAGGTTAGATACTTTGAGACGGATATTTTTGAGATGAGTTAAAAGTGCGATCAAATAGAGCATCGGTATAGCATCCCAGAAAGAGAATCACCGGATGGAACAGCCCAAACAGATATTTAAAGGAGTGCGTAAAGCCGACGGCATAGTTCCGATGTGCGGCGCAGCCTGTGCGTGATGCCAAATCCGGTTGTTAAAAGTCGGTTTTCGCGTTTAGCCCGCGCAGGCACCGCTTCGTTCGTATAGCCTCCGGGCTTTCCTGACGGAACGCTCATAGAACAGCCTGCGGGTTTTTACTCTGGGAAACCCTAGATCTCATTAGTTTTCAGCACCCTGTTTTATGCTCTTGCCAATCGGTTTAGGAATGCAGAGTCCCATCGGGCATCACTGCACCCGTGAAATCCGCATCCTGCAAGTCCGCACCCACCAGGGCCGCATCCCGCAGACTGGCTCCCCGGAGATTTGCACCGCGCAAGCAAGCGCCATCGAGGTCAGCTCCCCATAAATAGGCCCCTTCTAAGTTGGCATTGGTGAGATCTGCACCGATTAACTTGGCTAAATTGAGGTTAGCATCGCAAAGGTCGGCATTTCGCAAGTCGGCTTCCATCAGGTCAGTTCTCATCAAATTGGCCCGACTGAAATGACCGCCTCGGAGGATACTGCCATGTAAATTGGCTTGTTTGAGATTCCCCTCTTCAAAATTCGCAAATCGCATTTGAGTATCGCGCAAATCTGCACCCTTAAAGTTAGAACCGCGCAGGTTTGCTCCGCTGAATTTAGCCTCGTTGAGTTCAAGTCCGCTAAAGTTAATCCCCTCTAAATTGAGGCCATTTAAAAATGCCCCGGTGAGTTTAACCCCATTTAAAAGTGCGCCTTTAAGACAAGCACCGCTGAGTCTTGCGCCACTGAGGTTGGTCCAGTTCAAGTTGGCATTCATCAGGTTTGCGCCTCGGAAATTAATTCCATTGAGGTTCGCACCTGAGAGGTTGACTCCGAGTAAATTAGACCGATAAAAATTGACCCATTTTAAAATAGCCCCACTGAGTTTGGCCCCGGTTAAATCAGTATTGGCTAACTGAGCGCCTTGGAGATTCGCTTTGGTTAAATCGGCCTCAATCAGTTGGCTCCCTTTGAGTTTGACGAAGGTTAAATCAGCAGCGTAGAGAAATGCACCGGATAATTGGACTTCCATCATGAAGGAGCGACTTAAATTAGCCCGCGCCAAGGATGCGTCAATGAGATTTGCACCGAAAAGGTTCACCTGTTGCAGGGTTGCGCCGATCAAGTTGGCTAAATTGAGATTCCATCCGCGAAAATCGCGATCGCCAGCTCTGTATCGCTTTAGTAATTCATACCCATCCATAGTCCTCTCCCCCTATTTAGCCTGAAATATCTACAATTTAGAATGCCCAGGTGGAGAGAAAATATCATACAATCCGAAACATTTCGTAAAATAACAGGTTTTTTTTAAGTTTTAGGGATCGAGTATCAGCAATTAAGAATCGATAATTAATCAATTCTTGATTGCTAATTAGAGTAGGCCCCAAAATTTACCCGGAACTGCCAATCCGAGTAAAACAGGAGGGGGTGATACCCGAATCTGAAAGATGCCTTCAAACTGGGACAGGACTTACGCAGATTTTAAAAATCCACCCCCAATGGGTAAGTCCTGTCCCTGTTCTGGAAGACTGTCCGGGAGTCCGATCGGGGAGTAAGATGCTCCCCCTCCTGAATTTTCTGGCGATCATGATTTAAACTGGCGATAGAAACTGCGATCGCTGATGCTCCCTGCTCTGATCAAACCCGAATGGAATTTTTCACCCTAATCCTCACCAGTCTGTTTACTTTAGTGTCTCCTGCCGGGATTGCCTTAGATACTCTGGCGGAACAGAATATTCGCGATCGCCTCTTTGCAGCAGAAAAACTCGAAGTCCGCATTGATAACACCCCCAGCTATCAATTACTCAATGGCAAAGTCGATCGCCTGCGAATTGCTGGCCGAGGATTATCATTAATCCCGGGGTTAAGACTGGATATTTTAGAAATAGAAACCGACCCCATTGACGTCAACCCGAGAGAACTAGGACGGGGTTCCGGAAATAGGCCAGTCCGGGGATTGCAACAACCGTTACAGGCAGCAGTTCGAGTTGCTGTAACCGAGGCAGATCTCAATACCGCATTGCAGTCTCCGGAACTTTATAACCAAATGCAAACTCTAGCCTTGAGCTTATTTGATTCTCCCTTAATTCAACAAATTGCTAACCGTTATACCCTGGTCGATCGCCAAGTCACTTTTTTACCCAATAACCGAGTCCGATTCCAAACAAAAGTCCAAGAACGGGGATATAATGACTTTCTAACTTTAACCGTAGAAACGGGTATCAATGTAATTGAAGGTCAACAATTACAACTAATTTCTCCCTCCGTCTGGGTGAACGATCGCCCTGCACCTCGACGATTAGTCACCGGACTCTTAGATTTAACCCGCAGGTTTAATTTACAGCGACTAGAAACTCGGGGGGTGCGATCGCAGGTGTTGCAATTTAACCTAACCCCAGCCGGTGCAGAAATTGCCCTATTCTTGGCAGTCAACCCTTAGACTGGAGAGAAAGACTCGCCACCGCAGTCCCCTTTCGCAATTTCCCCGGGACTCCTTCCTGGGGGTTGTCTGACAAAAGCACTCCCGTGTGAGTTACCACCCGACCGGAGGAATCCTAGTGGTGTGGCTCCCCAGACAAGGGGCAGATATTCAGATAGACTGAGCTAGAGGAGTATTGAAAATGGTATGGATGTGGGGAACAGTATGAACGCCGAACGGTTTGCTTTTAAGCTGATTGTGGAAAAAACTGAAAATTGGGGACAAGATACCGTAACCCTACCGGAAAATCTACCTCGTGCTGAGGCTGGGGAAAAAGCCCTCAGTGAATTTTTGCACGTGATGCAGCTTGAGCTAGAGGATGCTCGCTTAGAGGAGTCGCAGGTGCAGGCGTACCGGGAACCCCTAACGGAATTCGTCTCGCAACCGTTGGTACAGGAAACGCTGTTAGGGGTTTTTGACAAAGACTGCAAAACTATCTCCACGGATACTTTAGCCCAAACCTGGACTCAGCTCAATTTGACGGCCCTCCCGGAGGGGTTTAATTGGGAGGCGGTAGCGCGAATTTATTTCAAACAAATTAAAGCCTTTGTTCACGCCAGAGAATTGGTCGATCGCCTGCTGAATCCCAACCGAGAAGATACCCTCACCCTGGATGACATCAAACGGGATGTATTTGTGCAACATCTGTTTGATGAACCGTGGCATGAAGTGATGCGGCAAATCGTCAGGATGATTGCACCGGAATTGGCGGCAGAGTTACTCGATTCTCTGATAGAAAACCAAGTCGAACCCTCTAACTTTACTCACTTATTTGTAGCGGCAGAATGTCTGGCGGTTTTGCCCGATCGCACCGCCTTACAATCGACGGCGAATCAACTGCGCGATCGCCTAAAATCCTTAACTCAATATCCGGAAGTGGATGAACTCATCCTCACCCGCCTGCGCGCCATTTCCACCCTGGCGCGAGTTTGGAAAAACGACCCGGATACCCTCCCCTGGTTACAATCCCTGGTAGAATCCCCCGTTGCTGAAACTATCCGTATGAGTGCAGTCGATGAAATCGCTCTGTGTTGGAAAGAACGCCCAGAGATTCTCTCCTGGCTGAAAACCTTAGCACAATCCTCAGTGGCTGAAATTACCCGGGTGAGTGCCGTGCGATCGCTGGCGACTCACTACCCCCAGGACCCGGAGATTCTCCCTTTGCTCAAAATCTTAGCTCAAAGCGATCGCTATTGGCTAGTGCGAGAAGCGGCATTGGAAGAGTTGGCCGAGGGATGGCAGGATGACCCGGAGACATTTAACCTGATAGCGGCGATCGCCCAATCTGATGCCGAAGCGGATGTGAGAGAAGCGGCAGTCGAAGAACTCGCCAAAGGTTGGAGTCACGACAAAGAAACCGCTGCGCTGATTCGCACGTTGGCGGAGTCCGATGAAGATTGGCACGTCAGAATTGCCGCCATGCAGCAGTTTGCGATCGCCTGGTATGACAATGACTCAACCCTCGGTTGGCTGCGAACTCGGGCCCTTTCTGACCCCGATTGGCACGTCAGAATTGCCGCCATGCAGCAGATTGCGACCGGCTGGTTCGATCACCCCGAGACCGTCTCCTGGTTACGCGATCGCATCGTTTCTGATGACACCTGGCAAGTGCGCGTCGCCGCTTTACAACTGGCGGCAGCTTGGTTTGAAGACCCGAAAACCTTACCGATTTTAAAAGATATCGCCTCCTCTGACCGCGATCGCCGGGTCCGGGAAGCGGCAGTGCATGAGTTTACTCGCACCTGGAAGGATGACCCGGAACTGTTACCGATTCTCAAATCCCGGGCGACTCAGGACGAACATTGGCAAGTGCGCGTTGCTGCCTTACAGCAACTGGCGACGGGATGGTATGACGACCCGGAAACCTTACCCATTCTCAAGGTTCAGGCGATTAATGACGCTTCCTCTGATGTGAGGATGACCACCTTGCGAGAACTGGCTTCTGGGTGGTTTGATGACCCCGAAACCTTGCCGATTTTGAAAAGTCGGGCCACATCGGATCGAGGCTGGGATGTGAGAATTGTCGCTCTGCGAGAATTGGCAACGGGTTGGAAGGAACACTCGGAAACTTGGACCCTTGTTAAAAGCCGCGCTCAATCCGATGAGAATTGGGCCGTGCGTCTTGCCGGGGCGATCGAGTTGGTGACCCACTGGCCGGAAAACCCGGAAACATTGGAGATTGTCAAGGCCCGCGCTTGTACTGATGCGGATTCATTTGTGAGACTCTCGGCCTTGCAACAGTTACTCAAGGGGGGATGGGATGACGCGGCTGTATTTGCCGTTTTGTGCGATCGCGCCGTCAATGATCCGTTTGTGCCGTTACAAGATGGTGCACTCAATCCTCGACTCACCGCCCTCGAAGCCATCGTCCAGTATTATGGGGATTATCCAGAAACCCTCCCCTTACTCCGCGATCGCGCCCAATCCGACCCCGATGAAAAAGTGCGGGCCTTTGCTCAATCCGTCCTAGCCACTCCGGGCAAAAACTAGAGCGAGTATTTCTGGCTTACCCCTTGACAAAACTCCTCTTTTACCCATTAGTCCAACCCTAATGGGTCCCAAGCTCGTCAGGGGTGACCCGCCAGACTGCTGCGACCCCACCCTAGAAAGCCGGTTTACCGAGACTAAAAACCCTAAGTAGGCCGGAGTTGCCCCCAGGGAGGGGACCGATGGGAGGACCCGGGACACTCCATCCGATCCTCCTTATTGCGGAATCCGGTATTTATACCAAATCCGCTTGGTAAAAGTCCGTTTTCTTTTCAGCCCGCGCAGGCGGGCTTCGTCCGGATAGCCCCACCCTTTAGGGTGCGGGTTTTTACAGACCTTTGACAACCGGATTCCGTATTAGGGAACTCCAAAAAATAAAACCTTCAAAAAACCCGCAGGCTCAAGCCTGGGGCTACACGGACAAAGCGGTGCCTGCGCGGGCTAAAAGAGCCTTGTTAGGTGCGATCGCATCAAAGCAAGGATGATTTATTTGT
>NZ_JAMXOT010000151.1 GCF_024220515.1 Oscillatoria sp. HE19RPO | reverse complement strand
TTTGGTTCATTCTCAGAAATTTGGTTAAGAAACCCGGTTTCTGAATCTGGGTGGGGGTTGAGAAACCGGGTTTCTGCGATAATTTTGGTTCCTTCTCAGAAATTTGGTCGAGAAACCCGGTTTCTGAATCTGGGTGGGGGGCTAGAAACCGGGTTTCTGCATAGATTTTGGTTCATTCTCAGAAATTTGGTTAAGAAACCCGGTTTCTGAATCTGGGTAGGGGGCTAGAAACCGGGTTTCTGCATAGATTTTGGTTCATTCTCAGAAATTTGGTTAAGAAACCCGGTTTCTGAATCTGGGTGGGGGGCTAGAAACCGGGTTTCTGCCTCAAAAGAAAAAAGACCAGCTAGAATTCTAGCTGGTCACCCTAAAAAAATACCCTTTGCGTTGTCGTTTCTTTTCGAGGAAATCCTCACTGCGCGTTCCCAACTTTGCAGAAGGCGATTGATTCTTAAATCTCTTCCTCAAGGCGTATTGTAACAGAAGACACGATCGCATCCTTCCGTATTTTTCCCTAGAGGTCAGTAAATTTTATCCAATCTTCTGACTTCCATAATCAAACATTAAGCCTGCGGGGTAAAATGCTGAGGACAGCCCCAGAGAATGCGCTCATGCTTATAAATGACCATTCCCGGTTTCGCCCCCTTGGGTTTATAAACATTTTTCGGTTCGGTGTACACCACCGGGACTTGCTCACTGTGACGGGCGCGGCTATAGTAAGCGGTTAAATCCGCTGCAAATTGTAAATCCGCTTCATCGGCAACTGCCCCCGGGGGTAGGCGTAACAACCCATGACTCCCGGCAATCTCTTGGGTGTGAAACCACAAGTCATAATCCGTCGCCACCCGAAAACTCAACACATCATTCTGGCGATTATTCCGCCCGATCAGCAGTTCAAACCCACTGGGAGAGACAAAGTGGTAAAACTCCGGGGTCGATTCCTGGGTTTGACGCTTGTACTCGGGGTCGCTGAGATATCCCTGCTGGATGAACTCTTCGCGAATTTCCGCCAATGCTTTTAAATCTGCCGGTTCCCGATAGTCATCGATTTGAGAAATAGCAACCTCAATCTGTTCTAAGTAGTCGATTTCCTGGCGAACCGCAGCGAGTAAGGGTTCGACAGCACCCCTTGCCCGTTTGAGTTTTTGGTGGCGTTTGTAGAGAGATTGAGCATTTTGGACGGCATTTTTTTCTAAATCTAGGGGAATGGTGACGGGTTCGCCGGTTTCAAAGTCGGGCAGGCCGATCGCCTTCATCCCCGGTTGCCACTCCTGCAAGTTCGCCATCAATAAATCCGCTTTTGCCCGATAGTCGTCCGCTTCGGAAGATTCTTGCAAGCGGTTTTCAAATCCCTGCCCTTTGACTCGCAATTTATTCAGGAGATTAGAGAGTTTTTGACTCAATTGATGGCGCAGTTGCTTAAAGTCAAACCGATTCAGTTCATCGGTATAGTATCGATTTAATAAGTCTTGAACTGACTTGAAATCCGGGGGTTCTGGATTGTGGTTCCAGTTGATGACTTGATATCCGGTTTCTGTCCAATGGGGATAGATTGCGGATAAATCGCCAGTTTGACAGGTTTGGATAAAGTTTAGCCATTGTTGCCAGGAAGCAAATAGGCGGTCCCAATCCTCCTGGGTCAGACTGTGGGTGGATTGTTCAAAGTCGAGTTTGGCAGAGGCGATCGCCGCTTTCACCAAATGAGAACTCAAACCCTGATAACTTTTCAGCATTTGCCGTCCCAAAGCATCCGGAATTAGGGCAATCCGTTCTTGCCAGCGCGATTGCGATTCCGTCAGACTGGGGATCGGGTCCGTCAAACTGGGAGGCAGGGCGTAGGGTGCGCCGGTGAGGATGGGGCGGATACTGGACTGCTTTTCGCTGACTTGATGGGCGGCAGTGACGATTTGATTGTCGGCATTGGCGAGGATGGCGTTACTGCGTTTGCCCATGATTTCGATATATAAATGCCAGAGGATCGGGTCCCCTGGACGTTTGGCAAATTGGAGGTCCAGGGCGCGTTCCCAGGGAGAGACGGGGGCGATCGCCACAAATGCCAAACCTCCCAGTTGATGGCGCAATTGGTCACTAAAGGTAAAAGTATCCGGTTTACGCGGGGGTGGGTCACTCAGATGCAACCTTGCAGCAGTGGGATGCCAGGAAACCGCCAACCATCCGCGCCCGGTGAGGGTGCGCAGGGCTAAAAAAATGGTATGGCGATCGCGCTGATAAACCTGTTCGAGTCGCGCCGGTAACCAAGTGGTTCGCAACTCGCTATAGGCGGCGATCAGGGTAGTCAAGTCAACAGGTTGCATCGCTAATGGTCCAAAATACCCGTAAATTTACAATCCAAGTCATCAAATTCTCAAAAAGCACCCCAAAACTCTCCATAATCCCTGAATTGCCTTGCCGATTGCAGGGGATTGTCGAGTTTGCCCAAATTTTGTAGATACTATGGAAATTAGAGCGCGATCGCGGTCAATCCCGCAAGAGTCTGAAATCCGTCAGGACTCTGGATGGCGATCGCAATTCGGCTCCTTCCAGGGAGGGCGATAGGAAATCCTAAATTCTGCCCCTATTCAGGGTATCATTCCCGGCTGCTGAATTCCGATTCCCGCTACTGTCTCTTGGGGAGGGCTATCCTATCCCACAAGCTGAAAAACCTCCCTGCTGAGGTTTACAGCATTTTTAGTAAAAATTTTCCCCGCAACCCGGGGACCGGAGGGGGTTCCCGAACCCGAAATCTCCTGATCTGTCATTTTTTGGGTTCAAACTGCTTTGAGAAGAAAAAACATTTTACATCCCGAGGACGGTCCTATTTATGGATATTCAACTGATTAATATCGGGTTTGGGAATATCATTTGTGCGAATCGAGTGATTGCCATTGTCAGTCCAGAATCGGCCCCCATCAAGCGAATTGTCACGGAGGCGCGGGAGGGGAATCGGCTGATTGATGCGACTTACGGACGGCGGACAAGGGCGGTGATTATTATGGATTCGAGTCACGTGATTCTTTCGTCAATTCAGCCGGAGACGGTTGCCAATCGGTTCGTTACCAGTAAAGATAGTTAATAAAATCTAGGAAAAGCTTGACTGGGTTCTCCAAGGGAGGCGGCGTTTCAGTTCTCTAACGTTCCGGCGGCCTGTTTTGGGAAGAGTGGGCAATTTTTGGGTCTAGGAAGGGATTATCTAAGTGATGCAGATGGGTCAATTAATTGTGTTTACGGGTCCGAGTGGGGTGGGGAAGGGAACGTTGCTGCGATCGCTGTTGGCACGTCATCCGGAATTGGAGTTGTCGATTTCGGTGACAACTCGTGCGCCTCGGGAGGGAGAAATTGAGGGGCGGCATTATTATTTTGTGAACCGAGAGCAATTTCAAGAGTTAATTGCTACAGGTCAATTGTTGGAATGGGCAGAATTTGCAGGAAATTGTTATGGGACTCCGAGAACCCCGGTGGAAGAGATGATCGCCCAGGGGAAATTAGTGGTTTTGGAAATAGAGTTAGAAGGGGCGAGGCAAGTTCGAGAAACGTTCCCCGGGGCGTTGCAGTTGTTTATTTTACCGCCTTCGCCGGAGGAGTTGGAACGGCGGATTCGGTTGAGGGGTCAGGATTCTGAGGAGGCGATCGCCCGTCGTCTGCATCGGGCTCAAGTGGAAATTGCTGCTGCCGATGAGTTTGATATTGTGATTGTGAATGATGATTTTGACCGGGCATTAGAGGCGATCGAGATGGCGTTATTTGCCCCAGTTTCCTAATGCAACTCCAAACAATAAAATAGCCACAACCCACACCCGTGCATGGTGGGGCTATACGAACAAAGCCTGCCTTCGCAGGCTACAAGAGTAAAGTAGGTGTTTCATCCCAAATCTGGTTCTAAAAAGTCAGTTTTCTCTATTAGCCCGCGCAGGCGGGCTTTGTCTGTATAGCCCCACCATGCACGGGTGCGGGTTTTTACTGTATGGGTCTTAAACAAAAAGCGATCGCCTCTATCTTTTCACATAGAAGCGATCGCTTTTTGTTTAAATCAATCCCAACGGGTCGGTCTTGATTGGTCTGTAGCCATCCTTAGAACGGAGGAACTAAGGCATCAGGATAGATGTTGTTGGCGATAATCAAGAGACTCGCTGTGAAGGACAACCATACCATTAATACAACTGGCCCGAGGGATAGAAACTTAACGAAAGAATCCATGAACGCTTCTCCTAAATCCAAGACAGGTTAATATTGAGATTTGAGATTTTAGACTATCTAAAATCTCAAATCACTTTCAACAGGGCTTTCCTAACGGGGAGAGACAGTAATCTCGTTATTTTTGGCCAGGAATTTACCACTGGTAAATTCTCCTAAAGCAGCCAAAGGCCAAACGGCACTACCTAAAGAACATTTGATTGCCAAAGGAATGTCAATGATAATTTCTTTTTCTTCAGCACTGCCGCTGCCACGAACGGCAATTAGATAGGAACGGCCAGCCCAGCCGATCCATCCTGCAATATAGAGAAATAGTAGGCTCGGAATGCCAAACTCATTAATGTGGGCCAAGTTGCCATCCACAATCAGATGAGGATAACCTTCAGGTCCACAGAGTAAGGTGGAATATTTCTCAAAGCGAGCTTTTGCACCTGGGGTTTTAGCATTCTTAGCCTTTTGGACGAATGCCGGATTCTCACTGCAAGGGGTGAGGTTTTGGTAGGAGTCAGCAGTTGCAGCAGGGGCAAAGCTGAACCAAAGGCAAATCGTCAGAACCAACGCGAACAATCGTCCCATAGAATTGTTTCCTTTTGTTACGAAACATCAAGATTGTTAACAAAACCGGAGGCTGCTTTGTTACTCGATCTAGTTTATCGATCTGTGGGTTCTTTTGCTCAAGCTGTGGGAGAAAGAGGGTTAAAGTCATTCTCCCCCGGACAGGAGGGCGACACCGAGGATCAAACGCGATCGGGTAAGAGCAGGTGAGTTCTGGGAACTTCCAGAAAATCATACTCTGCTAAGACAACCTCGTAAAGATTAAGCTAGGCAATAGTTAACCTAATATTCCAAAAATTACCAGCCAATGGCAACCGTTTTAGCAATTGAAACAAGTTGTGACGAAACTGCGGTAGCAATTGTAAAGAATCGTGAAGTGAGTAGTAATGTGGTTTCGTCGCAAATTGCAGTACATCAGCAGTATGGCGGCGTAGTTCCTGAAGTGGCCTCAAGGTCTCATTTAGAAGTCATTGATGGGGCGATCGCCCAAGCGTTAGCGGAAGCCCAACTCAGTTGGTCCGACATTGATGGCATCGCCGCCACCTGCACCCCGGGACTCGTCGGTGCTCTCTTAGTCGGCCTCACCGCTGGCAAAACCCTCGCCATGCTGCATCAAAAACCGTTTCTGGGCATCCATCACCTGGAAGGACATCTCTATGCCTCCTACCTCACCGAACCCAGCTTAGAACCCCCATTTATCTGCCTGTTAGTCTCCGGGGGTCATACCAGCTTGATTGATGTCCAAGCGGGGGGTGTTTATGAAACCTTGGGACAAACCCGGGATGATGCTGCCGGGGAAGCCTTTGATAAAGTAGCGCGATTGTTAAATCTGGGGTATCCCGGAGGGCCAATCATCGATCGCCTTGCCAAATCCGGGAACCCCAAAGCCTTTAAGCTACCCGAGGGCAAAATTGGACTGCCCTCCGGGGGGTATCATCCTTATGACACCAGTTTTAGTGGGTTGAAAACCGCTGTTTTAAGGTTGGTGGAGAAACTCAAAGCAACTGGGGAGGAACTGCCGGTTAACGATATAGCGGCCAGTTTTCAGGATACGGTAGCCAGAGCCTTAAGCAAACGGGCCATTGCCTGCGCCCGCGATCGCAGTCGGGATACCATCGTCATTGGGGGTGGAGTCGCGGCCAATAGCGCCCTGAGAGAACACCTGCTGGCGGATGCTGCCCCTCATAACTTGCGCGTGTTATTTCCCCCATTGAAATACTGCACCGATAACGCGGCGATGATTGCCTGTGCCGCAGCCGATCGCCTCAACCGAGGCGATCGCAGCCCCCTGACCACCGGCGCTCAATCTCGCATGGCCCTAACTGATGCCAACCAGCTTTATTTAGGGAACTCCAAAAAATAAAATCCCCAAAACGTTCGTCGTGACTCCGTTACTGAGTCATCTTCAAGAAACCCCTTCAGGGGTTACTACAAACCGCCTGGTCCTAACCATGATTCCCCAGAATCTGGCGAACTTCCGCCGCCACCACCTCCGGTTGCTCCACCATTGATAAATGGCCGCAGTCCGGAATTTCAATCACATTCATCCCCTCATCTTCAAAGAGGGAGTGAAAACTGGCCAAATGCCGAACATACTTGGGTTCCATCACCTTGTCCTTTGTGCCGGTGATGAAATAAACCGGCTGGGTGAGTTGGGAGACCAATTGAGGAAGGCGGTGGACCTCCACTTCCGTCGTGGAATCGAGCAAGGCCCCGATCGCCGCTTCTGGGTGAGCGATCACAAAATCCAGGAGTCTTTGCCTTGCCCAGTGACGAGGGAGGGGACGGGCAACACTATCGCGAGTAAATAACCAATCAATGCCTGGGAGATGGCACAGCCAACGGGGGCGCATTTTCACAAAGACCTGACCGGCAGCCCGGAAGCGCTCAAATTCTTCTTTAAGATAAATGCCGCCTCCGGAATTGACACAGAGCGCCCCTTTCACCTTAGCGGGGAGTTGAGAAGCGCCCCACAGGGCGATACTGCCCCCGAGGGAGTGACCAATCAGCCATGCGGTGGAGATATTGAGTTTGTCCAGCAAGACTTCCAAATCGCGGGCATAGGCGCTGGGAGTGTAGCCTGCATGGAACTGGGGGGTTGGGGGGGGATAGGGTTGAGAGTCCCCAAATCCGCGTAAGTCATAACAGAGGCACTGGTAATCTACCGACAGGCGATCGATTAGGGGTTGCCAATAGCGGCGGCTGAGGAGCCAACCGTGGATAAAGACCAGAACATGGGGAGAGGGGCGAGGGTCTGTGAGTTCATAAGCGTGAGGAACCCCCAGGATGTCAATCGTTTCCATGTTGTTATCAAGAGCGAAGAAATCGTCTGAATACAATCACTCAGGCGATCGCAGACGAGGGAGAAGCCAGCGATCGACACAGCCGGTCCAAGGGGACCACCACAGTAGCGGGAGGAGAATAAAGCCTCCTTCTGTTCAAAAATCGAAACCTTGGGTTTTCATACCCAATCCGGTTGTCTCAAGTCGATTTTCTCTTCAGCCGGCGTCGGCAGGCTATAGCCCAAGGGGCATGGCTTCGCTAACGTCCGGTGAGCCTCCACCCTTGAGGGTGTGGGTTTTTATAGACTTTGAGAACCGGATTCCGTATCAGAAGGTGGGATGGACTTGAGGATAGCTAGGGCCAAAGTGCCGATTAAAAGCGCCTCCCGAGCAGTCGCTGCCGCACGCCTTCAGCAATCTTTTGTCCGAGGTATTCGGGAATCAGACTTTCATTGGGTCCTAGTAAATACAAAATCAGGCGGGTGCGGCCCCGCCAAACCAGTAAATTCGCATTCACGACCAGCAAATCCTCTTGCCAGATGGCGTACATCACTTTATAGAACAATCCCGGCTGGTTATCGGCTTCAATCAGAAGGGCGGGAAGATGGAAAACCGGATCGACATAGAACTCGGTTTCCACGTCCTCTAAACCGGCATCCAGATTGAATTCGACCGCCAGCATCTCTTCCACTTCAAAGTGACCCGCCAAGGCTTCACGAACAGCCCGACAGACATTTTCTCCAGTCTTGTCTGTGAGTGCTTTACCCCCCCGAGACACCACCAACTTGATAAAGACCAACATCGGTGGATAAATTTGGCCGTAAAGACTCAGACTGTGGATCGTGAGCCCATAGGCAGCCAGAACCCCAAAAATGTCACTCAGCAAAAAAGATTGATTGCGGTAGGCAAAATGCAGAGCACTTTTGGTCCCTTCGGTTCTGAGTTCAATGACCGCTTGTTTAGTGCGGTAAAGCTGGTAGGCGAGCTTGAGGTTTTGGAGCTGAATTTCACTGCTGACAAATTGTTCGTAGAACTGCGGAAACGCTCGGTTAAAGCGTTTGAGCAGGTCCATCGTGGATGATTTTAAACCCGGTGCCATATTGGGGTGTGGGAGAACTCGCTAGATCCTGTCAAAAACACAAAGGAAGACAGCAGCCCAGGGTCCTTTACGATAAAGCAATAATTGGATGGCGAAAGCTATTAAAGTTTCGTCCTGTTTAACCCTAGCTGAAACTGTCATCCCCTGGGATCCGAGCCAATGCACGACTCGCAATGATATGCAAAGCAGCATCTCCCCCAACCCAAGGGTGGCCTGTTGACAAGTTTAAGCCGAGGCTAATCTCGGGGGACGGGTTGAGCCTCGGCTAATCTGGACAAAGGGGGCATACCCGGTCTCGTCAGCTCCCGATCGCAATTGGGGGCCTATATCAAGACAGGGGTGCATCAACTGGGCTGAGGTAGATTGCTATATTAATCCTATGCCATCATGGGGGACACTGCGCCGATCGCTACGGGGGATTGCGATTCTCTCGGTCTTTTGCCTGAAACTTAGGGCCATTCATCCCTCCTAGTCCTAGGGATTTCAGTGTAGCCATTTCCTTGATGGAAGGGTTAGCATCTTCCTGGCGATTCGGCGTAAGTCGCGACTTGCCACTGTACAATCATAAACGGGTACGCCATTCCGTTGCACCGTCAGGCAGCAGTTTATCGTTTGTTCAACCTCGCGATCGCCCTAAATAGGGTCGATCTCTTGGCATCCCATGCTTATCCTCGGTGGGGGATAGCGCTTGTCCACCCCGTTCTCCTACCCTAACCAAACCTTCATGGGTTTTTGGAAAAATTTATTTAGCGGTTCTGATACGTCTTCTGCGCCGATCGGGGCGCAAATCGAGGGATATCAATCTGCCGGGACGAGCGATCGCCCCGGCACCAATCCTCGTGTCTATTTCAGTACAGATCGAGATATCGACCTTTATGAACTAGAAGAACTCTGTGATGCAGTCGGCTGGTCTCGTCGCCCCCTGCGTAAAGTTAAAAAAGCAATTCAATACAGCTTTCTCGTGGTTTCTATGTGGGAAATGCGCGGCAAAACCCGTCGCTTGATCGGCTTCTCCCGCGCCACCTCAGACCACGCTTTTAATGCCACCATCTGGGATGTCGTGGTTCATCCCGAATACCAAGGCAAAGGGTTCGGCAAGTCCTTGATGAATTACACCATCAAGCGTCTGCGAAGTGAAGATATTAGCAATATCACCCTGTTTGCCGACCCTCATGTAGTCGAGTTCTACCGCACCTTGGGATTTATGTCCGATCCCGAGGGCATTAAAGGAATGTTTTGGTATCCCAATCGTTAGAAAGTCCCACCCAGGCCGCCGGTAGAGTATTTGATTCCCAGATGCAGGCCCTTGATTTTCTCACTGGGAATTTTTACTGATTCTCCCTGGGAAAAATCAAGGAGGACAGAGGGTTTCACCTTCTTTTGAACTAGGGCAGCAGGCATCCGTTCGGGAAAGTGGAAAAGCTGTAGGGATTTGTACGATCGCTTTTACCGTTTGATACTAGAATGCAACAGCTAGAGCGATCAAGATCTCTATATTTGGAGTGGAGTAAGGTGATGGGTGAATTAGAAACTATGCGGGTTGGCATTGTTGGGGCATCAGGATATGGTGGCGTCCAACTCGTTCGACTGATTAGAGATCATCCCCAACTGGATTTAGTGTACTTAGGTGGGGATAGCAGTGCCGGTAAACCCTTCTCGGACCTGTATCCCCATCTTTCTCAGGCCACTGACCTGATTATCGAGTCAGTGGATGTTGACACGATCGCCGATCGCTGTCAAGTGGTTTTTCTCTCGTTACCCAATGGGTTAGCCTACCAAATGGCCCCCCGGTTACTGGAAAAAGGCTGTAAGGTTCTCGATCTTTCCGCCGACTATCGATTTAGTAATTTAGAAACCTATAAAAATTGGTACGGTGGCGATCGCGCGGATGCCGAAACCGCTGCGGTGGCTGTCTATGGCTTGCCGGAATTATATCGCGATCGCATCAAGGATGCCCAACTCGTCGGCTGTGCCGGTTGCTATCCCACCGCCAGCATTCTCGCCTTGGCCCCCCTGCTCAAACAAGGCATGATTGTCCCTAATAGCGCCATCATTGACGCTAAATCAGGCATCTCCGGTGCCGGACGCCAAGCCAAAACCAATCTCCTCCTCGCCGAAGCGGATAACTCCGTCGCCGCTTATGGGGTAGGGCGTCATCGCCACACCCCAGAAATTGAGGCCATTGGCAGCGATCTCGCCGGACAGGATATCCTTGTCCAATTCACCCCCCACCTGATGCCGATGGTCCGGGGAATTCTCTCCACCGTCTACGCCACCCTCCGGGATCCCGGTCTAGTCCGGGAAGATTTGGTTACCATTTACACGGCATTTTATCGCAATAGTCCTTGGGTGCGGGTCCTCCCAGCAGGAGTCTACCCTCAAACCAAGTGGGCGATGAACAGTAATATGTGTTACCTCGGCGTCGAAATTGACCAACGGACCGATCGCGCGATCGTGATTTCTGCCATTGATAACCTCCTCAAAGGTCAAGCCGGTCAAGCCATCCAATGTCTGAACATTATGATGGGTTGGGATGAAACCCTCGGATTGCCCGAACTCGGTTTCTATCCCTAGGAATTAAGGCAAAAGGACTAAGGGAACTCCAAAAAATAAAATCCCCAAAAAACCCGCAGGCTGAAGCCTGGGGCTACACGGACAAAGCCCGCCTGCGCGGGCTAATACAGTCTTGTTAGGTGCTTAACCATCGGGATTTGGATGATTTATTTGTTGGAAC
>NZ_JAMXOT010000150.1 GCF_024220515.1 Oscillatoria sp. HE19RPO | reverse complement strand
GCGCAATGCTTGCGCCCAAAAGAGGGCGCAAGCATTGCGCCCCTACACATACCTTTGAACGTTTGGAGGATTTATATTTTGCGATCGCCTAACACCGAAGAATCTTAGTCCCTTTAGGGTCAGAGATTGCCGAGGTTGTAACCGGCAATTGAGCAGGCAAGACAAGTTAAACTAGATTGTAGGCAAAATCTATGTTTAAGCTGGAGCAATGGCAAAGCCGAAGTCGATTCCTCAATGGCAACAATTTCTGGTGCGGTGGCTTCCCCTGACTGGTATGGGTGGATTAACAGCTATTTTGATTAGCAATCAAAAATTTTTTAGCGCGATCGCCTCTGCATTTTTCACCGGACTCATGGTCCTGTGGAGTTCTTTTAGCACAGGTTTCATGGCAGACGCCGAACAAGAAACCAACAAGCTAGGAGGCAAGTCATCCCAGTGGTTTTTTCAGCTTCTTTATCGCTTGGGCAGCATCGTCAAAGAATGGGCGATTCAATGTTGGTGGACAGTTTCGTTCAATTTCACGGGGAAGTATTACAAACGGCTGGATTTTTTGTGCCGTGAGTTTGAAACCAAGGGGATGACCCTGGATAAGGTGCTCTCCTTAAAAAACATTTTTGTGACTGTGCATTTGTCGCCCAAGAATTTGGTACAGGTGTCGCCCAATTTATTAAAAAAATTTGAAGGGGAAGATTCATCACAACAGCTAGAGAATCGGGAAATTGGGCATTATCTAGCGTTGATGCAGAAATACCCAGAGTTTCGGCGGTTGGCGATTTTGGGTGCGCCTGGATCAGGAAAGACGACGTTAATGCGCTATTTGGCATTGATGTATGCGTCACGCCAGCCGCGCCGGTTACATCCGAAAGCGCCGCAATGGTTGCCGGTATTGTTATATTTGCGTGATATTGAACAGAAAATCTTGAAAAAGCCAGAGATACCACTGGCGGAATTGTTGACAGAGTGGGTGCAGGAATTGCAACGAGTGAATCCCCTGAATCTGCCAGAGAATTGGTTTAACCGGCAGTTGTCTGAGGGAAAATGTTTGGTCTTGTTAGATGGGTTGGATGAGGTTGCCAATACTACCCATCGGCAGGCGGTGAGTCGGTGGGTAGATCAGCAGATGTATGAGTATCCAGATACGCCGTTTATCTTGACTTCCCGACGGCTGGGTTATGAGGAAGGAAGCACAACTCAAGTCAGCGGTGCAGGTGTTGGAAGTGGAACCGCTCAATTTCAAGCAAATCCAGCAGTTTGTTAGCAACTGGTATCGGGAGGTGGAATGCATTCGTCGGGGAGGTCAGAATGACTTAGGAACAAAAGATGCGGCTTACCGGAATACCGAGGATTTGTTAAATCAAGTTAAAGAACGCCAGGCGTTAAGGGATTTAGCATCGAATCCGTTGCTGTTAACACTTATCGTAACGGCCCACCAACAAAACCAAAGTATTCCCCTCAAACGAGTAGAACTGTATCAAACGATTTGTGAAGTGATGCTGGGTAAGCGTCAGGAAGCAAAGGGGATAAGGAGTCAGCTTTCGATTCAGGAGAAGCTCTGTGTCTTGCAGCCATTGGCTTTGGAGTTGATGCAGCGACAAACCCGCCAGTTTCAGCTTTCGGAAGTTGAAACCTTGTTTACAGCGCATTTAGCAAAGTTACCCAATCCACCGGAAACGGTGGATTTTTTGAAGCAGTTGCAGGCAGTGGATGCCCTCATCGCGAAGGAGCGAGAAGGGGATTATGAGTTTGCCCACCTGAGTTTCCAGGAATATTTAGCAGCGGTGGAGGTCAAGGAAACACAGCAAGAAGAGATTTTTCTCAAGGTATTGCAGGATCCTAATCAGCTCTCCTGGTGGGCTGAAACGATGCGACTTTATGCAGCACAGACCGATGCCACTCAGTTGGTCGAGGCGATCGTGCAAGAGTCAAAAACTTTGCAACAACCCGATTTTAAGAAGTTATTCTTAGCCTGGGATTTTTGCAATCAAGGACGGGTACGTCCAATCGCGAAGCAAGGGCTATCTACTTACACTAATGAACCGCTGAAAGTGTTAGATGCTAAAGATTATGAGTATGCAGTCAGTAAGCAGCCTTGCTATTTTAAACTTGCGTATTTTTTGCAAACAAGGCAGTGGAAAGAAGCAGACACAGAAATATTTCCTGTTATCAGGCGAACTCTTAGCATCTTTTTGTCGTCAGATATAAAACATCTCCCTTATTCTGATTTACGGATTATTGATCAGCTTTGGCTTAAATACAGCAATGGTCATTTTGGTTTAAGTTTACAGAAACAAATTTGGATGGAGGTTGGGGGTAAACTAGATTATGCAGAAGACTTCAATGCGGCATACGAATCTTACATCAAGTTGAGTGAGCAACTGGAATGGCGAAAAGACGGAAAATGGGTACATTATAATGACCTAGTGTGGGATCTTTCATTAGCTCCAAAAGCACACCTCCCTCATTGTGGTGCTGTGAGGTTTAGCAGAACCAGGACAGGTCCATTGATAGGATTGGGGGCATTCTTGCTCTCTCGTCCGGACTTGTAGACTCTAGCAGATAAAGGCTCTATCAATCTATAAAAATTTGATTTTGCATTGCCTGTCCAGATTTTTTTATTGGTCCGGCCTTTCTTGATCTGGTCCTATTACCTCAATAAACTAGAGGTGCAATCGTTTATTATCCAATATGCAACTCCCCAATGCTCAAGCTGCATTTATCGATCTGGATAAACTGCGAAACTATAGTCTCAACAGCGAACATCATCGCGGCAAACACAAAGCCCGCTTATTTGCGTCAATCTTAGGATTAACCTGTGACGATGCGGAAGAATTACAATACCTCTTAGCTGAAGCTGCCCAAAACTATGATGCGGTACCCACGGAGAACGATCAATATGGACAACGCTACTGTATTGATTTTGCAGTCACGCGCTTAGGTCAAACTGCCACCATTCGCAGCAATTGGAGCGTCCGTATCTCGGAAACATTTCCTCGCTTAACCAGTTGTTATATCATCAAAACAAAACCATGACTCTAACTCTCGAAACTTTCAAAATTTGTGATGTGATTGCTCTTTTAGAAGCCATACCTGAACATCACTTAATTCCCGGTCAAGTGGGAACCATTGTAGAAGAACTTGCCCCCAATGTTTATGAAGTAGAGTTTATTGATGATGAAGGGCAAACCTATGCGATGCTACCCCTCCATGCTCATCAAATCCTGCGGCTTCACTATTCTCCGACTCAGCAATAAGTAAAATATTCAGGAGATAGGTTCGGTCAGTTTTGACCCATGCAGAATAGAGTAATGAGAACTGGAAAAATGACGAGTGGTTTAAAGAATCCTAGCAGTTACTACTTAGAACTTATGACAGCCTTTCCCCCTCGCCCTATTACCAATGAGCTTGAATACCAAGCTACGCAAACCCAGATTAACAAAATTTTAGATAAGCCAGAATTAAACGCTGACGATCGCGCCTATCTGAAAATACTGGGTTTGACCATCTATGACTATGAAGAACAAACCGAATCGTTTTGAGGGTTTAATGGATTAGGTGAACTTTGTCCGGAATTATATTCCAAAACTGCTACCCAAATAAGTGGCAGGAAAGGGAGAAAACCCGGAGATTGAGAGTCGGTTTACTTGTGATAAAAAATGAGGGGTATTTATTCTACTTAATCTTAACCGTCAAACGCTTGACCTCATCGGCCATTTTTTCCGGTTCCCCCGAGAGGGGAAATAATAAAATATTATCCACTTTGGGATTCCTGACTAATTCTTCTAAGCGATTAAATTGTCGTTCAGTAATGGAAATGCCATCATAAGCCTCCACATAAGGGAGTTCTTCCGCGAAATTTTCTTCAGCATAGACTTGAATAAACACGCGATCGACTCCCCAGTTTTCCCAATCTGCTGCAAAGTAGCGTTTGGCCCAATAGGGGTTATGATGACAAATATCAAAACTCACTGATGGATTGGCGGCTTTTGTGGCTGAAATCGCTTTCTGGACAAAGTTGGTTAATTCCAGGGTGCGATCGACTTGTCCCGGTAACTCGGCATGATACCCCAAATAATCATCCCATTGCACCGCATCAATTTGGGGATATTTTGTGACAAATTCGACTAAAATATTGGTGAAAAATTCCGCAACTTCTGGAATGCCAACATTCAAAACATAATGGTCAACGCCGGGATGAGTGCGGTCCACTCCTGGAACAATCCATCCCCGCTGAACTGCTAAATCGAATGCTGGACTATTTTCATCAATTTTAATCCCTTTCTCAAAATAAGCATGGACTTCCATGCCATGTTTATGCGCTTCGTCAATTAACCAATCCAGCCATTTATCCTCAAACTCATTGGGACAACTTTCATAGCCAAATTTTGCCTGCATGACTTTACTTTTGTACATGGTGCAAGCATTTCCCCAGACGCCATGAATGAGGGTATTAATCCCGCGATCGCGATAATACCGGACCCTCGCTCTAATCATTTCTTCTGTCGCATTATTGGTAATTTGATAGCGACTAAAATAAATCCCTCGAATCGCTTTTTTTTCCCAAATACTTTGAGGCGTGGAGGGGGTTATGGGATTTTCTGGTAAATTGCCTCGGGGTTTAATTTCAGCCGTTGGCGTGGGTGGAGATGGATTAGAAATTGGCACGGAGGGTAACTGAGGTTGTTGTGGGGTGGGTTCCGGAGTAGGGGTGGCCTCGGGCACATTCTGACTTACTTCTTCCGCATCTGCTGAATCAGACGCATTCAGAAAGGGGATTTTTTGCTGTAAATCTTCGGGGATAAATCGACTAATTTCTCCGGAAATATTTTCTCTGACATCCTTGGGTATGAATCGGGCGATCAAATGTTCGCGCTGAGTGAATAAAACATAACCCCCACCTAAAATCAGGAGGATTACTGAAAACGGAATGCTGGCACATCCACATCCACTGGGTTCTTTCTTTTGGCGGGGCATAATCTATTAACGAGTTAGGTCAGAGTTAATCGATTGAGTTTTAAAAGGTTTGATTGTATCAATGTGGGTGATGATTCAGGAGAGATTTGACTCAATTTTTGAATGACTCCTGTAGTTTTAATAATAAGAGGCCGATCGCTACTTTGTCAAGACAGACCCTTATTCCAAATCCAGGTATGAAAAGTCATTTTCATCGAGTAGCCCGCGCAGGCGGGCTATAGCCCAAGGGGCATGGCTTCGCTAACGTCCGTATAGCCCCACCATGCACGGGTGCGGGTTTTTGCTCCAAATTAGGCAAATCACCCAACCCCGTAAATCTACTCATTTGCCCACAAAAAAAACCCTATCGAGGCCTAATTGATGAGAATTAAATCCTCGATTTAGGGTAAATTCTGGATAATAATTTACCTTAAACTCCGGGCATGACTGGCATAGATTCTGGTTTCAACAAATCCGTTAACATTTCGGTTGGGGGCTGCTGATAAGGCCATGCAAAGGCATGACGAAATGCCGCTTCTTGACAGGCTTGCATCTGGCGAAAATCAATAATATCCTGAGTTAATAGACTTTCGTACTCAAAGGGTAAGCGCATATCATGTAATCCGGCATTATCCGTACAAATCGCGATATCAACCCCGGCATCAAAGCAGCGGTCAAAGATGATTTTGAGGTCTTGGATATCCTGGAGGGTTCCGGTTTTAAAATAGGTGGTGGGACAGACTTCTAAACATTGTCCGCGACGGGCGACTTCCGGTAATAATTCCGGATGTTTTAAGGGAATTTGAATCCCATGTCCGATTCGCATTAAGTAGGGGAGGAGTTCCGGATGGCATCCGTCGGGGGTTTCGTAGAGGTGGCCGGTGGTATTTATACCCAGGTTACGGGCATAGGCGTAGAGTTTGACAAATTCATCGAGGCGATCGCCATAATGATTGTCCCCTCCCGCTACATCGATCGCACAGACATACTGAGGCATCTGACTCGCCAAGTCCACGATCGCCCGATTCACCTCATCCGGCAGTCGCGAATGCATACAGAGAATTTGGCGCGTGACAATGGGATATTCCGGCAATTGCGATGCCTTGCCGACAACTTCCACAATCTCTGCCATGCGATCGATCCGCTGAGATTGACTCAAATCATGGGGAGTCCGCAGGTAAGGGGTATAACGCAGTTCTAAATAGGCCAGATTCTCAAAAATATAGGCCCCTCGAATCAACCGATAGATAAAATACGGGAGAGTTTCGACGCTTTGGACATTTTCAACCAGGGTGTGGAGTTCTAAATACTCATCGAGAGTATCCCGAGGTTTGGTGTAAAACTCTTCAAACCCTGAATATTCGGGAAAGCGCAGCGCCAGTTCGCGATCGTGGCGCTGAAAGTATCGCCACAGGACCCGAGGCACCACCGAACCTCCTAGATGTCGGTGCAGTTCAGCATATAAAGCCACAGCAGCTTCTCCTCTTGTGGATGGGTGAGGGGTCAATGAGTTCGGAGAGCTAATTAGATCTAGACTATCTAAAAGATGCACTCCGAGTCAAGCCCATTAGGTTATATTTTAGTGTGATTTTTTGAAAATGGAAATTTAACAAAAATTAATTTGACAAGTGGTACGGGATCTGGAGATAATTGTCGATTGTGTAAACTTTAGCGAAAAAGACCCTTGGCTAACGTCGTTGTAATCGGTGCCCAGTGGGGCGATGAAGGAAAAGGCAAAGTTACCGATCTGTTGAGCAAATCGGCAGATGTTGTAGTCCGTTACCAAGGGGGGGTCAACGCCGGTCACACGGTAGTAGTCAAGGACCAAACCTTCAAACTGCACCTGATTCCCTCTGGTATCCTTTATCCAGAAACCGAATGTATCATTGGTTCGGGAACGGTAATCGATCCAAAAACTTTAATTGAAGAACTCGATCGCCTCGAAGCGCTCAATATTTCTACCCAGAACCTAATGATTTCCCAGACGGCTCATGTGACGATGCCGTACCATCGCCTCATCGATCAGGCATCGGAGGAGCGTCGGGGGAACCACAAAATAGGCACAACCGGGCGCGGAATTGGCCCAACTTATGCCGATAAATCCGAACGGATTGGGATTCGCATTTTAGATTTAATCGACCCCGAGGGGCTCCGCAAGCAACTCAACTGGACGATTAACTATAAAAACGTGATTTTGGAGAAATTGTACGATCTGCCTCCCCTTGACCCAGAGGCGGTGATTGACGAGTACGAGCAATACGCTCAACGTCTGCGTCCTCATGTCGTGGATGCCTCCCTGAAAATTTATGACGCGGTTCAAGAAAAGCGCAATATCTTATTTGAAGGGGCGCAAGGGACCCTGCTGGACCTGGATCATGGGACTTACCCTTATGTCACCTCGTCCAACCCGGTGGCGGGTGGGGCCTGTGTGGGAGCCGGAGTCGGTCCGACGATGATCGATCGCGTCATTGGTGTAGCGAAAGCTTATACCACCCGGGTGGGTGAAGGGCCTTTCCCCACGGAAATGACTGAGGGAATCGGCGATGTTCTGTGCGATCGCGGAGCAGAATTCGGGACCACCACGGGCCGAAAACGGCGCTGTGGCTGGTTTGATGCTGTCATCGGTCGCTATGCAGTCCGCATTAACGGCATTGACTGTCTCGCCATTACCAAACTCGACGTCTTAGACGAACTCGACGAAATTAAAGTCTGCGTTGCCTACGAAATTGATGGCACTCGCTGCGATAATTTCCCCAGCAGTTCCCGTCTGTTTGCGCGGTGTAAACCCATTTATGAAACCCTTCCCGGTTGGCAGCAATCCACCATGAACTGTCGCACCTTGGAAGACTTACCCAAGCAAGCCCTAGACTACCTCAAATATCTAGCCGAATTGATGGCAGTCCCGATCGCCGTGGTCTCCATTGGGGCCAGTCGTGACCAAACCATCATCGTTGAAGACCCCATCCACGGACCCAAACGCGGTCTTTTAGATGCCAACGGCACTCCCGTCTAAGCTCAGGTTTGACATCCTGAATGGGGAGATTTAAAATACAGAAAAAGGGGGGACTGTCCCCCTTTTTCTGTTAGGGGCAGTTCTCCAGATTATAATTCCTGGGGGATTAACACCACCCTTTCCCCCGAGTAACATGGGTTTCATGTCTTGATCGTTTCCATCTATTGACAATATTTTTTAAAGTTCAAAGGTACATCATAAAAATGGCAAATCAAGGATGGGAAACTGATGAAGATAGAATGATTCAGAAATTGACCGTTCACAAAAAATTGATTACTTGGGTGATCCAACAATTAGAAAAAGAAAATATTCCCTGCCAAAGAACAACGGGAAACGACCCAAATGGCGATATTTTGGTGATTAATCCAGAGCAGACTCCCAGAGTTAAAGAAATAATTCGGGGGATTAACAGACAATTTAATGGATAGAGCGATGCCCTACATCGAAATCAAGACTAAAAAAACTATTTATCCAGGAGAAGCGCAGAAAATTATTAATAAAGGGACAATCATCGCAGTGTTGACAACTGGACGTATTTCACCTAATGCCAAAAAATTATTGGATAAAGCACAGATAGCTTGGGCTGAAAATGTTCCCGAAAGCGAGTTTATGGAATCCACATCTCAGGAGGAAAGCTAATGTTAGATATCAGCTTTTACACAGAAGGGCAAGAACCCCATACGATAGAGATGACAGAAGATTTTTTCGAGTGGTTGGCTCATACGAACTTTTCCAGGATAGGTAAATCTCAACCGACTCTGATTAACATAGAAGAAGAGAAAGAAGAACTGCTTTTGATTAAACTCGATCCAGAAAATCGCCAGCTTCTCAAGTATTTTCTGCGGGATGCGATTATCCTAGAAAGTGAAAAAATTATTGAAAACCTGGGAGATGCTCCGTCCCAAGAGGAGTATCAAAAACTGACCTATCCCCTGAAAAAGCTGCATGAATTACGCCGCTGTGTGGAAAACGAAACCTACCAATATCTCCAACGGGCTTGAATATCTGTACCCGCTGTTGATAGAATAGGAGGTTGCAGCGTTTTTCCCGGACCCTCGGGTGAAACCGTGAACAACGTCCGATCCATCATTAATCGCTAACCCCTAACGAGTAACACCTAAAATGACAGTCATCGTTGAATGCCAAAAACGCCACGAAGGAAGCAAACCCAAGGCCCTGCGACGGGAAGGATTGATTCCGGCGTCCCTGTATGGTCATCAAGGCAACGAATCCATTAGCCTGACGATTCCCGCCAAAGTCGCGGAGAAATTGCTCAAAGAAGCCTCAGTCAACAATACCTTGGTGGACCTCAATATCCCCGATCTTTCATGGAAGGGCAAAACTATCCTCAGAGAAGTTCAGACTCATCCTTGGAAATCAACCTCGATTTACCACATCAGCTTTTTTGCCGTGTCCGCAGGAACCAGCTTGGATTTGGTTGTGCCCCTCCATTTGGTGGGAGAACCTTATGGTGTCACCCAGGAAGGGGGCGTCTTAGATGTGGTGATGACGGAACTCCCGATCCAATGCACCCGGGACAATATCCCGGATTCCATTGAAATTGACATTAGCCACCTCAAACTGGGCGATGCCTTGCACGTGAAAGAACTCACCTTATCGGAAGGGGTAACCGCTCATGTGGAAGGCGAGCGCATCGTCTTGACGATTCTCCAGTCCAGAGCTACCGAGAAATCCACCAGCGGAGAGGATGCTGAGGATGCTGGGGAAGAAGTCACTGTCTAGTTCGATTCTAGCCTGTGATCCTCGGCCCGTCCCTGGGACTACAAATTCCTGTCCAAAGTTAACGGTTTTATCCGTGGCGGCAGGGATACCCAGGGCGATCGCATCCTTTCTCGGGGTTCTGACAATCCAACCTCTGATTTTATAGAAGGAAAAAGGCAGGCAGGTTACTCCCTGTTGCCTTTTTCCTTTTTGCTTTGTATCGTAGGGTTTAAGCCAACATTTATTTTCCCTGAGCGTCGTAAAAACTAACAAATTCATGAGCAATTATCACGTTTATGGCATCGGCAATGCTTTGGTGGATATGGAATATGAAATATCCCCCGAACTCATGGCGCAGATGCAAATCGATAAAGGAGTGATGACCTTAATCGAGGAAGATCGCCATCATTCTCTTCTGGAACAATTCAGCGATCGCCCTTGTAAAAAAAGCTGTGGGGGTTCTGCCGCTAATACCATTATCGCGGTCAGTCAATTCGGGGGCAAAGGCTTTTATTCCTGTAAAGTTGCCCATGATGAAACCGGCACGTTCTATCTGGAAGACCTCCTCCGCAACGGCGTAGAGACGAATTTACAACATCAAACTCGACCGGAAGGGGTAACCGGAAAATGTCTGGTGTTCGTTACCCCGGATGCCGATCGCACCATGAATACTTATTTAGGCATTACCGGCAGTTTCGGCACAACGGAACTGGTTCCCGACGCCATTGCTGCATCAGAATATCTCTACATCGAAGGCTATCTCGTCAGTTCCCCCACGGGACAAACTGCTGCCATTAAAGCCCGAGAAATCGCCAGTCAATCCGGAGTGAAAACGGCCTTGTCTCTCTCGGATATCAATATGGTGAAATTCTTTAAACAGGGTTTGGTGGATATCATTGGACCCGGACTGGATTTTATCTTTGCCAACGAAAGTGAAGCCTTGGCAATGGCTGAAACGGATACCGTTGATGGGGCAGTTGCCCATTTAAAAACCCTTGCTAAACGTTTTGCGATTACTTTGGGTGCGAAAGGGTCGATTATTTTTGATGGGAAAAAACTTATTGAAATTCCGGCGATTTCCGTGCAGGCGATCGATACCGTGGGCGCGGGAGATATGTATGCCGGAGCCTTTTTGTATGGGATGACTCATGGCATGAGTGATGCGGAAGCGGGAGAATTAGCAGCTAAAGCAGCAGGGCGGATTGTTACCACCTACGGACCTCGGTTATCGAAAGAAGAGACGCGATCGCTTTTAGAAGGATAATCGCAAAAGCAGGAAGGATGAACCCGGATAATTTATCCTTCCGCTTTCTTGAAGCAGAATAGCGCACAATGGAGGACAACATGAGTCAGGCAAGACTTCCCCAGGCGATCGCCCAAATGATGCAGGGGGACTTTTATCCCCATCCGGTGCAAGAACCCGTCACCTTGATGCAAACCCACGCCTCATTTCTGCTACTGACGGGAGACTATGTTTATAAAATCAAAAAATCGGTTAATTTTGGCTTTTTAGATTATTCCACCCTGGAAAAACGCCATCATTTCTGCTCAGAAGAGTTGCGCTTAAACCGCCAGATTGCCCCCCAGATGTATCTGGAAGTCGTGGCGGTTACTAAAACCGAGAGTGGCTTGGAACTGAATGGCGAGGGTGAACCGATTGAATATGCGTTGAAAATGCGGCAGTTTCCTCAAGAAGCCTTATTAATTCATCAATTTGAACAGGGTCAACTCACCCAAGAGCAGATGGAACAATTAGGCCAAGTTGTGGCTGAGTTTCATGGGCAAACCCCGACGAGTGATTATATTAAAAGTTTTGGAACAGTGGCTAAAATCCGGGAGGCGATCGATAATAATTACAAACAATCTCAACCCTATATCGATGGACCCCAAACCCGCCAGCAATTTGAGGAAACCAAAGCTTACAGTGATGGCTTTTTTGCTGAACGGGCTTTTCAGTTTGAGCAGCGAATGCAAACGGATAAAATTCGCGAATGTCACGGGGATTTACATTTAAAAAATATTGCCCTGTGGGATAATCAAATTCTGCTATTCGATCGCATTGAATTTAATGAAGCCTTTCGGTTTGTGGATGTCATGTATGATATTGGCTTTGCCGTTATGGATATGGAAGCGCGGGGGCGGCAGGACCTCGCCAACGGGTTTTTAAATACTTATTTGGAACAAACCGGCGACTGGCAAGGGTTGCAAGTGCTACGTTTATACTTAAGTCGGCAAGCCTATGTCCGCGCTAAAGTGACCTCGTTGATGCTGGACGATGCTAACATTCCCGAGGATGAGAAGGAAGAATCATGGCGAATTGCAGCCCATTATTATCAATTAGCATGGCAGTACACCCAAACGAAGCCAGGGCGATTGATTTTAATGTCGGGTTTATCCGGTTCAGGAAAAAGTACGATCGCCCGACAGTTAGCGAGGGCGACTGGGGCAATTCAGATTCGCTCTGATGCCGTAAGAAAGCATTTGGCGGGGATTTCCTTGCAATCTAAAGGGAGTGATGAAATATACAGCCCGGAAATGACCGCCCAGACTTATGGGCGATTGTTAGAATTAGGGATAATGGCAGCAAGTGAGGGATGGACGGTGATTTTGGATGCGAAATATGACCGGCAAGGGTTGCGGGAAGAGGCGATCGCAGCCGCTAGAAACTCCGGATTGCCCTTGCATATTCTGCATTGTACCGCCCCGATCGCCATCTTGTGCGATCGGCTCAATCACCGCCAAGGAGATATTGCCGATGCCACTGCCGATCTCCTCGACAGCCAGCAACAAACTGCCGAACCCTTTTGTGAGAATGAACGGGCATACGTTACATCCCTCGACACTACTGCCGATATCGAGGCCCTATTAAAGCCACTTATCGCCCAAATCAATCCCTAATTTTGCCCATTTTTTACCTCTCACTATTTGGAGCAATGATATGGCAAATTCCCAGGACAAAAAAGTAACATCAACGGTTAAAAAACGTCCCAAATCACCCAAAGAAAAAGGGATTTCTTTTGGGGTTAAAATGTGGATATTTTTCATGATTATGTTTGGCTTTTTGGGGTATTCAACCATAGTGAGTATTTTTTTTGGGGTAGTTGGAGGGGTAGCAGCAGGACTCATCTATGCTTGGTGGCATATTACAGATATCCCCGAGCAAACCCCGTCCTCTGATGCCCAAAAAACCTTGGCTTATGTGACTGAGCAACGCTCTAAGATTAAATAAAATCCAGATTTTAAAAGATAAAAAATCTCAAATATTTTCTAGGATATTTTAGCAGTCCAGGGTTGACCTAGGCGATCGGTCCAGAATTGGTATTTTTAAGCTCTACTATAGTGGCATTTTATACCAAATCTGGTTGTCAAAAATCTGTTTTTTCAATGAGACGGTACTAGGCAGGCTATCGTCCTAGCAGCGAGGATTATGCTAACTTTTTGTGATACAATCGTTAGATCGAATATTTTTTTACCGTTTATTGATTTCAAGGGTAACTCATAAAATTTACGAAAAACGTTGTTTAGATAACCGTTTATTCTGCAAAAGTTTGTTAAACTTTGATAACACTCTTAAGGAGGTTAAATTGTGGATTTTCTTTCCGATACTCTAGTGTTATCACGGATGCAATTTGCGCTGACAGCGATTTTTCATATGTTGTGGCCGGTTCTGACTACCGGGATGTCAATTTATCTCGTGATTGTCGAGGGAATTTGGCTAAAAACGCGCAATAAAGACTACTATTACCATGCCCGATTTTGGTCTAAATTATTTGTTCTAAATTTTGGCATTGGGGTGGCATCGGGGATTCCGATGGGATTTCAGTTCGGCACAAACTGGGGTCCATTTTCTGAAGCAGTGGGCAACTTTTTTGGCAGCGTCATTGGGTTTGAAGCCTCCTGGGCGTTTATGCTAGAAGCGGCCTTTTTAGGAATTATGGTGTTTGGTTGGGAACGGGTGAATTCAGTGATTCACTATTTGTCTACGATTTTAGTGGCAGTCGGGTCCAATTTATCCACCTTTTGGATCTTAACTGCTAACTCCTGGATGCAAACCCCTGCCGGAGGAGAATTAGTGGATGGAAAATTCATCGTGCGAGATTATTTTGAAGCAATCACAAATCCCTTCATGGTGAACAGTGTGCTTCATATGTTTTTTGCCACCTTGGAAACCTCGCTATTTGTGATTGGAGGAATTAGTGCTTGGTACATTCTGAAAAACCGCAATCAGGAATTTTTTAGCAAGTCGTTTAAAATTGTCCTAGCAGCAGCCATTGCCGTGGCCCCGTTACAACTCTATATCGGCCATTTAAGCGGTGAACAAGTCTATCACTATCAACCGGCCAAATTAGCCGCAATGGAAGCGCAATGGGAAACCATTCCTGCGGGACAAGGGGGAGATTGGAGTTTAGTGGCATTCCCCAATGAAAAAGCCCAGAAAAATGATTGGGAAATTACCGTTCCCAATGCCTTGGGATACATTCTGGAATTTAAAAAAGAACTCACCCTTCCTGTCAAAGGACTGAACGAATGGCAACCGGAGGACCGACCCCATTTAGTTGGGTTAATCTATTATGCCTTTCGGACCATGATTGCCATCGGGTTCTTTTTAGCCGGGTTAATGCTCATTTCCACCCTGCAATGGATGCGTGGGAAACTTTCTCCAGAAAATATTAGCCAACAACGGTGGTTAATGGGAGGCTGGATTTTTGCAGCACCCTTGGGATATATTGCCATTGAATCTGGGTGGATTGTGCGCTGTGTGGGGCGGCAACCCTGGACGTTATATGGACAAATCCGCACGGTTGATTCGGTTTCTAATTTACCGGCGAGTAATGTGTTAACCTCATTAACTGGATTTGCGATCGTCTACAGCATTTTATTCTTCTGTGTTCTCTATTTTGGCAGCCGGATTATTCGTCGCGGACCCCGGTTTGACCTACCCATTCCTGGGTTAGAACCACAACCGGCTTTAGAAACCCAACCGGGAGAATTTATCCCCGATGAACGACCTGTAGAAGCAAAACAATAGGAGCGATCGTGGAGACACTCAGTTATTTTTTACCCCTGGTTTGGTTTGGAATATTAGCCCTATTCCTGTTTCTTTACGTCATGCTGGATGGGTTCGACCTCGGCGTAGGAATTTTATCTCTGACGGCTTCATCGGAAGACAGACGCGGAATTCTGATGACGAGCTTGAGCAATATTTGGGATGCCAATGAAACTTGGCTAATTTTGATGGGAGGGGGTTTATTTGGGGGATTTCCTGTAGCCTATGCCACCATCCTCAGCGCCCTTTATATCCCAATTTTCATCATGTTATTTGGGTTTATTTTTCGAGGGGTGGCTTTTGAGTTTCGAGAGCAATCTAACCGAAAAGTTGTGTGGAATTTGGCCTTTGGGGGTGGGAGTTTCATGGCGGCCCTCGGTCAAGGATTTGCCTTGGGTGCTGTCCTGAAAGGTATTGAAGTCGATAGCAAAGGGCATTTTATTGGCACGACTTGGGACTGGTTGAGTTGGCAATCGGTTTTAGTAGCTTTAACCTTAATTCAAGGCTATGTGCTGATTGGCTCAACTTATCTGGTTTGGAAAACCACTGGAGAACTCCAAGAAACCCACTATAAAACGGCAAAATTGGCATCGATTACGACATTAGTCGGCGCAATTTTGATTACCATCGTCACCCCCATCTTTTATGAACAAGCCCGAACGCGCTTATTTGATGGACCCCAATTTTATGTGTTTGCCCTGATTCCTTTACTGGGGGCGCTGTTAATTTGGCTATTGCTCAGAAGCTTGGACCGCAAACAGGAAAGAATGCCGTTTGTTTGGACGATTCTGCTGTTTGTGCTAACGTTTTTAGGCTTGGCCCTCGTGGTGTTTCCCTATATCATTCCTTCCAAAATCACCATCTATGAAGCCGCAGCGGACCCGAGTTCGTTAGTGATTATGATTGTGATGATTGGGGCACTGATTCCGGTGATGTTGTTCTACAACCTCTATCAATATGTGGTTTTTCGAGGCAAAGTCACTGGGGGACATTCTGAATAGAACAACCCGCATCAAGGGTTCGGCTACACCGGATGAAGCCCCCGAGTCAGTGTCAAAAGAAAACCGGACTTTTTGCTGACATCACCCAGAAACCGGGTTTCTGTCCAAATCTGTGAAACGGCGGCAAAAACTCTGGTAGAAACCCGGTTTCTAAACCCCACCCCAGACTCCAGAAACCGGGTTTCTGTCCAAATCTGTGAAACGGCGGCAAAAACTCTGGTAGAAACCCGGTTTCTAAACCCCACCCCAGACTCCAGAAACCGGGTTTCTGTCCAAATCTGTGAAACGGCGGCAAAAACTCTGGGAGAAACCCGGTTTCTAAACCCCACCCCAGACTCCAGAAACCGGGTTTCTGTCCAAACTTGTGAAACGGCGGCAAAAACTGCGGTAGAAACCCGGTTTCTAAACCCCACCCCAGACTCCAGAAACCGGGTTTCTGTCCAAATCTGTGAAACGGCGGCAAAAACTGCGGTAGAAACCCGGTTTCTAACCTTTTGCAGAGTGCGAAAGCATCATAGTTTCTGCTGTCTAAAAAGGCAGAGAAAATAAGACGGGAAATTACAGTCTAGCTAAGGCTAATTCGGGCATCAGTCGGGCTAAAACTTGTTTGAGGACCATTGCAGTCCAGTCGATATCGGCTGCGGTTGTGTGTCGTCCTAGGGTGAGGCGTAGGGCAGCCGTGGCTTCGGTGGGACTGTATCCCATTGCTACTAGGACGGGACTGGGGTTGAGTTTCCCGCTACTACAGGCGGATCCGGAACTGATGGCGATTCCGGCGAGGTTCATTTGACGGACGATCGCCCTGCCGGTGATGGGGTGACTGCCTCGACGATGAGCATCCTCCCCCAGGCAGAAACTGACATGGTGGGGTAAGCGGTGCAGCCGATCGCCCGTGGGGATGAGTTCCGGGGTATCCGCTAATAAGTCGAAGAGGCGATCGCGCAATTGGATTAATCTTGGGGTCTCCGTTGCCATTTCTTCCCTCGCTAATTCTGCTGCCACCCCAAATCCGGCGATCGCCGGGACCGCCTGAGTCCCCGATCGCCGATTTGATTCTTGTCCCCCTCCCGTCAGCAACGGCACCAGTTCCAACCCGTCGCGGACATACAGCGCCCCCGCCCCTTGAGGGCCATAAATCTTATGACTGGATAAGGAGAGCAGATCCACCGGCAATGCTTGCACATTCACCGGCAAACGCCCGACAACCTGCACCCCATCCACATGAAACAACACCCCAGCAGCGCGAGCGATCGCCCCCAATTCTTCAATCGGTTGCACCGTTCCCACTTCACTCTGTCCATAAATCACCGACACCAACACCGTGTTCGATCGCAGAGCAGATTTCAGGTCCTCGGGATTCACTCTTCCTAAGCGATCGACCGGCAACCGAGTCACCTGCCATCCCCACTGCTCTAACAACTCTACGGTTTTGCTGACTGCCGAATGTTCCACCTCGGAAATAATCAGATGTTGCGGGGTCTGATACTGACGAGTCACGCCGACGATCGCCAGATTATCCGCTTCCGTGCCTCCAGCGGTAAAAATCAGCGAATCTGCCGGTGCATTGATCAGACTCCCGACCTGCATTCTAGCCTTTTCCACCACCGTTGCAGCTCTTTGCCCCCATTCATGGATGCTCGAAGGATTGCCCCAATTCTGGATGAGGGCATCTTGCATGGCTGCGATCGCCTCGGGTCGAGTCGGTGTAGTTGCGCTGTAATCTAAATAGATCTGCATGAGTTACTGAGCTTGAGGATAAGCCGCTACAGGGCTAATCTCTCGTGAGCCTTCATCCAGCAGCGACAGCGGGAGCGATCGCCTCTTCAGGCGATCGCCCACTAAGCAGTTTATCAATCTTTTCATCGGTGCGATCGAGAATTCACGCTCCATTCCCTCAGCATCCTTAACTCCCTGGCTTGCACACATTGTAATCTTCATGTGACAAAACCGATTCAGGAATCGTGACATTCCCCTCCTCTCGGCAAATCATCCGATAGTTTCGGGTAACCGGGATACTGATAATACAGCGATTGTGACGGAGGCGCTTCCCGCCAAACTCTCGATAATTACGCCGTTCACTGAGTCCCTCGATAATATTCCGGGCTTTGTGAACCACGTAATCGGGTAACTCTCTCAAATCAATCGGGTCATTGTCAAAAGTGGCTTCCCATTCCATTTTTTGCTGTCGTTTTTCCGCCAGCGAACGGACCGCTTGCTCCTGGGCCTCTTGATCTTGGGCGCAACGGTGACAAACTTGACCATAACCCTTGTGACCGCATGGAAAGGTTTTTTTTCTTCTCGGCATAAAACACTGGTGTTGGTTTGTCTGGCCCAAACCTCCAACTTCAACTCGCGATGAGAGCTTATCCTCAACCGATCGCCTCTGGTCCATGCCAACTGTTTCTCGTTGCAGGAACTTCCTCAGTAAGCAATAGATCTGATGTTACCCCCATTCCCGAGCCGAAACCTAATTTCGGCCATATTTCCATGCCATCACCTGACATCCGTTAAGTCAACCTAATCCCTGCCGGTTCAACTGCTGAAGTGAACCCTTAAAAATTTGTTGACATGGATCCTCCCCTCAAAAGGGCAGAATACCCAATCCTGAATGCTATGATGCCGGACAAGGAGGGCGAAGACGATGGACAAATCTTTTTCAATAGATAGATCGCAATTCTACCATGCGTTAGCACTCCCAACTCTCCCCCAAAACTTTTTTCCGACAGTCTTCTATCTCTGTTCCCCCATCTCCCCCATCTCCCCCATCCACCAAGGACAAATGACCAATGACCAAGGACCAATGACCTATCCCCCATCCCCCAATTCTCTTTAGTCGGGTCTTATGCTTCTACTGCCGATCCTACGACTAACTCCAAAAGCTCCGCGATTCTGGGCCCTTCCGTGGTCAGTGCTTGTAGCGATTCTGGGCCTGATGGGAAGCGGGTGCAAAGAAATTAAACCCACATTGCATCGACTCCCTCCCCTACCCCAAGACCCCTTTGTAGAGGTTTATTTTAACCAGAATCCGGTCCTGGATTACCCAGAGCCTTACCGAGGCATCACAAGACCGGGAGATGATTTGGAACAGTTGATTGTGGATACCATCAATAGCGCCTCCTCAACAGTGGAGGTGGCCGTTCAGGAGTTGCAGTTGCCTAAGATTGCTCAGGCGATCGCCCATCAGCATCAATCCGGTGTCAGAGTCCGGGTGATTGTGGAAAACACCTATAACCAAGCCCTGAGTAAGTTGACACCGCAGCAAGTCGCCGGTTTGGATGAACGCGGCAAAGCTCGCTATGAAGAGTGGCGTCACCTGATCGATCGCAACCAGGATGGTTCCCTCAGTCCAGAGGAAATCGCCCAGGGAGATGCTTTAATCATTTTAAAAAATGCCGGAGTGCCTTTAATTGACGATACCGCAGATGGTTCCAAGGGCAGCGGATTGATGCATCATAAATTTGCGATCGCCGATGGTCGCACGGTAATCGTCACTTCGGCCAATTTTACCACCAGTGACATCCACGGAGATTTTCTCTCTGACGCCAGTCGCGGTAATCCCAATAATTTACTCAAAATTGACAGTCCGGAATTGGCCAGTTTATTCCAACAAGAGTTTAACTTAATGTGGGGGGATGGCCCAGGCCGTGAGCCCGATAGTCTCTTTGGAGTCCAAAAACCGTTTCGCCCGAAGCAATCGGTGAATTTGGGGGCCAGTTCTGTGGGGGTACAATTTGCGCCAACGGGGGCTCGCATTCCTTGGGAACAGAGTGTCAATGGGGCGATCGCCAAGACGTTGAATCGCGCCACTCAATCCGTGGACATGGCCCTGTTTGTCTTCTCAAAACAGCAGTTGAGCGATACCCTTTACGCTCGTCATGGCAAGGGGGTGCGGGTCCGTGCACTAATTGATTCCAGTTTTGCCTATCGCAGTTATAGCGAAGGGTTGGACATGATGGGAGTGGCGTTACCCAATCAAAATTGTCAGTATGATCGGGGGAACCAACCTTGGTCTACTCCTCTGGATACGGTAGGCGTTCCCCAGTTACCTCCGGGCGATCGCCTTCATCATAAATTTGGCCTCTTGGACGATCGCATCGTGATCGCCGGGTCTCATAACTGGTCCGCCGCCGCTAATTCTCGCAATGATGAGACTCTCTTGGTCATTGATTCTCCCATCGTCGCGGCCCATTTTAAGCGAGAGTTTGAACGACTTTATAGCACCGCTCGTTTAGGGTTACCCACCCACATTGAGGCCAAAATCCAACAGCAGATTCAGCAATGTGGTTCCCCGAGTCCGGTTCCCGCATTACCTCCATCGGCGCGAATCAATGTGAATCGAGCCACTCAGCAGGAGTTAGAGACATTACCGGGAATTGGTCCGGCTTTAGCGGCTCGAATGATTGCCACCAGGCAAGAACAACCGTTCACGTCTGTGGAGGATTTGCAACGAGTCTCAGGAATTGGTCCGACTCTATCAGAACGCTTGCGCGATCGGGTTACTTTCTAAGGGGTGTGGACCCCACCCTAACCCTCTTACAAGAGTAGGTTTTTTACAGGGTAATTTTTTTCAAGTTTTGGGTTCTCATAGCCCTCCCCTTGGCAAGGGGAGGGTTGGGTGGGGTCCTCTTCACCCTGGATTATAGGAAAGAGATTTAATCCTTTATCTAATCAGGGTTTCATCGCAAATCCGGGTATCAAAAGTGGTGTTTTTGCGAAGTGGGTGGACCCCACCCTAACCCGGACCTTGCCAAGGGGAGGGGACCGTTCGTAAAAAACCTACTCTTGTAAGACCCTAAGGGAACTCCAAAAAATAAAACCTTCAAAAAACCCGCAGGCTCAAGCCTGGGGCTACACGGACAAAGCGGTGCCTGCGCGGGCTAAAAGAGCCTTGTTAGGTGCGATCGCATCAAAGCAAGGATGATTTATTTGTT